>NZ_JBHUDG010000019.1:0-140704 GCF_042678145.1 Pseudopedobacter beijingensis
GCGGTAACACGTGGGAGAGTAGGTCGGTGCCGAACCTTAAAGAGGGCCGGAAGCTTCATGCTTACCGGCCCTTATTTGTTTGAAAAAGATTTGAAAGCTATTGCATTGTGATCCCCTGAAATTTGAAAGAATCATACCACGAACTCCTTAAGGATCGCATGGTTTGAGAATGTATCATACGAAGGATAAAGGGCTCTCTTATGGGCCTGTCCTGTCTGCGGACTCATTAAGGGATTCAAGGTTGTCGGAATTAACATCTACTCATTTTCCATTTTTCTGCTATTGGTATTTCTTTAGTTTTTAGTAACAATTAAGGGATTCAAGGGAGCCGGAGGTGAAAACCAAAACCCCAGAGAGAGCTAATGTATGGTTCTCCCTTCCTTCCGACCATGGAGGATGAGGCAATAAAGGTCAAACTAAATAGACGGAGACTGAGCGAAGCAGTCAATGATATGGATTAAGTTAATAATTTCGTCAATCTGAAGAGATCTCAAGCTCCCTCTAAGTTTTTATTTTGATATATTGAAAGGCTCTGCAGAAGAGGTTGTACTTTTATTAATAAATCGTTTAAGATTGATCTATAGTTTGTGCAAATTGTGTTTGGATAGTATTAAAAGTTTTAATACCCGGTCTTTTTTTCCTATTATACCATTAGGCTAATTTTGTGAATTCTACATTATATTCATTATTAGCATAGAACACATTTGGACGTTTTTGAATTAAGTTAAATACGGTTTTAATTCAGGATATTTATCAAATAATATATCCGCTTTTGGCTTTGCCTCCAATTATACAATAAGTACCTACTCCAAATAATGCATGTCTCTGATGAAAGAGTGGCTTTTCGTCTTTATTGATATTGATTATCTAAGTAGTTTTGATAAACACTTTGCATCAGGGCTTTTCCGTTATTTAAATAATATTTATACTGGTTTTGCTGAATGTTTTTGGGATTGGTATAAATTGTCTTATTAGCTTCTCTGTCGAACGATAGACTTCCCTGATGGTCTATAAACCCAAAACCATCTTGCCAAACGTAAAATGAAAAACTTTTAGCATAAGGATTCATTAGATTTTTACTGTATTTGAATTGTTTACTGCTTAGGTTGAGTTGTGCTAACAGTGTAGCAGCTATATCTGTTTGATTACCTATTGTATTGATTTTTTTTCCTCTGAATTCTTTTTTTAATGGTTCGCCATATATTAGAAGTGGAATATGGTATCTGTTTGGATTATAAATTTCGTTTTCATTTTTAGGTAATCTATGCCCATGATCGGCAACAAAAATAAAAATAGTGTTTTTATACCAACTTTCTTTTTTTGCTTTGTTTAGATATTCAAACAGATGTTTTGAGGTATAGTAGCTTGTACTTCTGAATTTGTCTTCTACTGTTTTATTTCCAAATTGACCTTTCTGAGGTAAAGCGAATGGCTCGTGATTGGTTAATGTTAGTAAGGTTGAAAAAAACGGTTGTTTTTCTTTGTTTAAATAATTCAAGTGTCTGTTGAAGGTGACTTCATCATAGGCTCCCCATTTAGATGTTAAATCTTTACGTTCATATAAATCTGCATCTTCTAAATGTTGAAATTGATGACTTAATATATATGATTTAAAATTAGAAAATTCGCTATATCCACCATAAAAGAACGAAGTGTTGTATGTTGCTTTTCTTAATTCGGTTGGTATGGATGGAAGTTTTTCTTGCTTTTCATTTTCCTTGATAATACTTTTTGATCCTTGTGAAGGAAAAGCACTAAGTATAGAAATTATTCCTTTATCTGTTCTATCACTTGAGGAATAGATATTGGTAAATAATAGGCCGTCTTCAATGATTTTAGAAAAGTGTGGTGTGACATTTACTTCTCCTTCCAGTTCTGCTACTACATCTGCTGTAAAGCTTTCTATTATGAATAAAACAACATTGGGATTATTGTTGTCAATAATTTTTATGGTCGTATCTTTTTTTACGCTATAGAGCGAGTCTACAATGGTATTGGCTTCTTCTTTGGAGAAGTAAATGAAAGGATTTTTATCGTCTGAGTTTTTCAGGTAAGTGGATATAAGCAACCAATTTGCATTTAAGGAGGAATGATTTAGAATAGGGGTATTGCTGAAATACACCTGACTTGGATTCATTGGTGCTATTTTCCAGCCTCCTCTTATGGAAAGAAAGGTAAGAGTCAATATAATTAATGATACTATTAATCTTGAAGAAAAGTATCCTTTGTTAGTGAAAATGATAGACTTAGGGATACAAATTTTATATAGAAAATATGCTGTGACCAGCAATATAATTGCAAAAACAGATATTTTAAACAAAGGTGAGGAGCTACTTGATGCAAGTGCTTCTTTTGGAGTTTCTAATGTTATATCTATTACTTTTTTGCTGATTTTGGTTCCCCATTCTGTATATATATTAAAGTCTATTATGGTAACTAATACCGTTATGACTATTAGTATTGTGGTGTATATGTTAAGGGCTTTTTTGGGAAAATTTACTTTTGGAACTAACCAACAAACTATGCCTGTAAGAAATGGAATAACGCAAAAATAGCCATTCATAGAAGCATCCATGTGCATTCCATGTAAAAAAGTTTTTGCAATTTCGCTAAGGTCTATATCATTGAATTTATCTTTGTTCCATAGTTCAAAAGCAATCCTGTTAACTGCAAAAAAAACTAACCAGAAAATAAAATACTGTATAAAAAACTTAAGACTTTTTAGCATACGCAAATGTAGTGAAATGTCTTTAAAAAGAGGTTTTATCTGGGTAGGACTTCAATTCTAATGCATTATTTCTTTTCAGATTATAATACTGAAGATGAGTTTGTTTTATCTGGTTCTGTAATTTATTTACAATATAGTCTTTGTTTCTGCCGTCGATAATTATCAAATCTGTATAACTTTTTTTTAGCGCTTTATTTAAATCATATACTTTATTTCCACTTAACAATATCCAGTTGGAGGAATCGGTATGGAAGTGATTGGATTTATGATTGATAATTTTTAGTTTTTGTTTATCCAATATATAAGTGTTTTCATTTTCGTAAGTGTGCGGATTTATTTTAATAACCTTTTGTATGTTACAGCTATCCAGATAAGGCTTTACAGAAAACTTAAAGGTAAGTTCGGTAGAGTCCAGATCTGTAATCAGTAGCGCTGATTTACCTTTAATATGTGCTATTGCGGTATTTTTTCTAAGTGAGAAGAATATGGTATGTTGCTGCTTAACAAACGCTATTTGTCGATAACTGAATGAAAGCGTTAAAAGTATTGAAAGGAATGTGAACAGGTACATACCTATAATTTTTGATTTCCATTTGGGAATTAAACTGAGTAATAAAAGGTATAGCAATAGAGCTTCGTAAGATGTTACCCATATTTTTTCTATGACGGAAAAAGGCATTTTTTCTATAAAAATGAGACCTTTATTACTCCAGTCTATGAAATGATTTAATAGCCAACCAATACCTGTTTGTAATTGAGGCAATGCCCCTGTAAAAAGAAATAAAAAACCGAGATACATGATTACTGATGAGGGAAGGGCCATAAAAAGATTACTTACAACAAAGTAAACTGGAAATTGATGGAAATAAAGAAGGCTTAGTGGAGTGGTGGTTATTTGGGCTGCAATAGAAACTGCAGCGCATTGCCATACTAAGTCTAAAAATCTGTTTTTGAAGTAGAGGAGGTGATACAGTTTTGGATAATAATATATTAAACCAAGAACAGCAAGAAATGAAAGTTGGAAACCAATATTTCTAATATTAAACGGATCTATCATAAGGATAAACAAAGCCGTTGCTGCTATAATATTATAGGTGTTAGTTTTTACGGCTATAAACCTGGCAATTAATACAAAGCTTAACATTACCGCGGCTCTTAGAATGGATGGATCAAGCCCTGTTAATAGGCTATAAAACCATATTAATATTAACATGGATATTAATCTGACAGCTCTTCCTAATTTGTTTTTTTCTAACGGTTTGAACAAAAAATTAAGTAAGAGAACAACGATGGCTACATGCATTCCTGAAACGGAAAGAATATGTAAGGTTCCTGTTTTTTGATAAGCGGTCAATATTTCTTCATCGAGCTCACTTCTATCTCCCAGTATCAGTGTGGAAGCTACGGATTGGGAGTTTTTGTTTTCGAGATGTTTTTTAAATTGATGTACTAACTTTTCTCTGAAATTTAAAGAAAATGCAATTATGGGATTTCCTTTGTTGGTGTTTAAGGAGATAATCTCATCGGTATTGATAAAGCTCTGATGATAAATTCTTTTGAAACTGAGGTGCTTTTTGTAATTAAATTCGGCAGGATTGTAAGGAGCTTCTGTTTCGGAAAATTTAGCTCTGATTAATAGCTGGTCTCCATACTTAATATTAAGTTTTTTTAGTGTATCAAATTTTACTGCCAGTAATAAATTACCCTTTGCCGGTAATTGCAGATTATTAGTGTCTATAATATGTTTGATACGTACGGGAAATCTGGCTATATCTCCTTTTGTTCTGGGATTGTCCTGTACAGTTACGGTAAGGTATTTAGGGGCTTTTTTTGAAAAATGAGTGTTATAATTTATTTCCTGATGTTTTAAACATATGGTTAAGCCTGATATGAAAAATAAAATACTAATGAGTATACCCGGAATCCAGTTATGGTGATAGCGCTTTTTCTGTTTGCTAATTATGATAAACAGAATTAAGAGTATTAATGAAATTGACCAGGATAGATAGGCAGGGTAAATAGGTAATTGGTAGCGAATGGCCGTTTCTATTCCTGCTATAAAGAAAAATACCTGTCTGAAAAATGGAATTTCCTGTTTAACCATGTTTTATTATCTAAAAAAGGTATCTTAACTGGAGCCTGATATCTGATTTTCTGTTACCTGCAATTTCATCTAAACCACTTCCTATAAGTTCTGTATCCCGGTATCTGGTTAGGCTGTATTTCATCCATAAATCTATTTTCTTATTCACTTTATATCTTGTATTCAGATAAAACCTGATTCCTTTGTTTTGAAATCCAGGAATTGAATAGCCAAAAAGCACATCATTTTCATAAGTGTAAATTCTTGTATCGTAGCCATCTGTATCAAAAATAACATAGCGTATATTGCCTGATAAGCGGGCTCTTTTTTTTGAATAGGTGATATCCTGAAAAGCTAAAAATCCGAATCTATTAGCCGTAGATGAGGTTTTATATTGTGAAACTTCAGCTCGGTTTTTTAGCGTCATTTCTGGTCTTATCTGGTATTGTATTTCTAATCTATAATTCTGTCTGCGATAATATTCCAGTGCATTGGTTGTGATGTCTAATATGTTTTGCTCTTTTTCTTTGAGACGATATTTTAACTGCATTTTTAGCTGCTTAGATGGGGTGTAGTTAAACTGTCCCTGAATATCGTAACCTTTGGAGGGGGCATCTACACCAAACTTTAACCATGGAAATTTAAATGCATCGGCATAAAAGCTAAACTCATAATGTTTATTCACCTGATAATTAAAACCGGAGTATAGTCCTTTTTCATTTTCTGTTCGGGTATTTTCTCCTATAGCCTGACTGAAAAAATTATGAAAATCTTTATTATAATTTCTGTGTAAAACAATAAGAGAGAGTTTATTACTCAAACTGGAAAGTACACCGTTGAGAAAGGCAAATCCACCAGGAATACTGCTTGAAGCTTCTCCAAAAAAATAAAAATTTTTATAGGTCTTACTATAGTTAATGCCACTATTAATTAAGCTGGAACCAGTAAAGGAAAAGCGCTTATATAATAAATCCGACTGAGAAAAGTTGCTGTTAAAACCAGTATGGTAAAACGTAAAACCAATATTAGCCCATTTATGGTCTAGTTCTATATGAGAACCTGTAACGGTTTGTCTGATTGCATTTTTATTTTGAAGTTCGTTTGGTGTACGGTGTAACCCTGTATATTGTAAATTATTGACGAGAAGATTTCCTTCGTTATCTATATCTGTAGAAGCATCTACAAATTTTGTAGAGAAAAACGGGGTTATTCTTAGTTTTTTAATGGTCGTTTGTGCAGCAATCCCTCTGAAAAACGAATATTCTGTAAAAGAGGTGTAGGGGCGTAGTCCTAAGTCTTGTTTGACCGTGGAAATGATGTCTGTTCCCTTTCCAAAAGCCAAGCCACTCCATAAAGTTATTCCCTGACCAAATTGCAACGAATAATCTCCGATGACTAGTTTTTCTATTGATGATAAGTTTCGAAGGTATAGACTGGCTGATATAAAATCAGGACCATTATTTTGACCTGATGTGTTCCAGAAATATTCACCTGCATCTTTTTCAAGATTTAGAGAAAATTGGATGTTATTTTGAAAGTAAAATCGGTAGCGAGTATACATTTTGTCTGGCGATCCTAAATAGCGGCTTTTATCACTGTCTTTAGGAATAGTAAAGCCACGTTGTAATTCGATGCCCCGTCCGTATCTTAACATCAGATCGCTTTTCCCGTTTTTAAACATACTACGAACAGAAAAATTTTCAAATTCGTTTTTTGGTTTTATTATACAGAAAAGGGATAATAATTTTGCTGTTTCAAGATTAAATCCCTCTATGCTTTGTAGTTCATAAATTTCTAATATACTTCCTGTATCTTTTATGTGGTTTAGCAATTGATCTATTTGTATAGGAGAGAGAAAATAAAGTTCCCTTAGTTGTTCTCTATTGGTTTTATTAATATTTATAGGGAATTTTTTGTAATAATTGAGTCGTTCTGATAACTCCTCGAGATCTATTTCTTCTTCTCTGCTTTCTGTAATATCTTCTAAGATCTTTTCGATTAATAAATCAGGATCCTGTGCTTTGATACCGAATGGTAAGAATAGAATTATGATAAAGGGTAGATGTCTAAAACTCATAGGCTAAGGCTATTTGCGGTGAGTAACTGAGTACCGGATGACTAGAAATAGCTAAATCTATCACTAACTTTTTATGGGAAATACCTATTCCTGCGTATTGTCTGAAAGTATTAAATGATAGCCCTCCTCTAAGCGACAGAATTTCTAGTAATTTGTAATCTAATCCCATTCTGTAATCAAGTGCGTTATCTGTGTATTTATCTATTTGAGAGCATGCTGTTAATTTTTCGTTTAAGAGAATAGAAGCTCCAAACTTGATATATGCATCTATTGTTTGATCGTGAATGGTTTTAAATGATTCTTGTGATATATTACCCAAGCTAGCAGCAAGCCATATTTTTTTATTAATGGCATACATTATTCCACAATCTGCCGAAAAAGTTTTTTCGTTGTTATACCCAGTAATATTTATTTGATGATAATTGAGGCGTATTCCGTAGCTGAGAGTATGTCCAAACGATTTACTTAGGCTTATTCCTGTTTTGATTTGAGAAAAGTCAGGGATGCCATATTTTTGAAAAGAACCACCTATAACAATTTTATTGAAGGGCAAGGCTAGTATGAGCGAACTGGCACTAAATTCTTTGGTTAAGAATTTGTTTTCGTAACCTGCAGCTACAATGGTTTTAGTCAGAAAACTTAAGCCAGCAGGATTGTTATTGGCTGCCCATACGTTGTTTATAGCTACAGATGCATTGGCTATAGCTGTAAAAGGGGCTCCCTCAATAAATTGAGCATGCGCAGGTAAAAATACTAACCATGTCGCACAAAAGGAGATGAACGACTTTTTCATTATTGGTAATAAATAAAAGCAAAATGATTGCTTGGTTTAATATTTGGTTGTTGTTGTTAACTATAAATATAGTTAAATTTTGATATTTAAAACAAAAAATTGTTTTTATTAATAATAAATTTCATTTTATAAATTTTTATTGTGTTTTAATACCAAAATATTTGACTATTTCTGCTTAGGAATAGTTTGTTGTTATTTTTCTATATTTATGATTATGAGATTAATTTTATTGACTATTCTAATCGGTTTTAACCTGAGTGTATCCGGGCAAAATACTGTATACGAAACACTAACCGATGTTAAGTATTATCCAGAGCAGTTTTATACCGATTCTATTAAAAGAAGCAGATGTGTAGTAGATGTATATTATCCGAAAAATGGAAAAGGATTTGCTACTATTATTTGGTTACATGGGGGAGGAATTACTGGTGGTAAAAAGGAAATTCCTGAATATTTAAAAAACAAAGGTTTTGGCGTTATTGCTGTTGGCTACAGATTAAGTCCAACAGTGAAAGTATCTGAAGCTATAGAAGATTCTGCAGCTGCTATTGCGTGGATATTGAAAAATATAAGCCAATATGGAGGGGACAGGGGAAAGGTTTTTGTATCAGGGCATTCTGCCGGAGGTTATCTTGGTTTAATGGCTGTTTTAGATAAGAAATACTTAGCTAAGCATCAGATTGATGCGAATGAAGTAGCAGAACTGATTCCTTTTAGTGGACAGTGCATTACTCATTTTACTGTGAGAAAGGAGCAGGGTATAAAGGAAACGCAACCCGTTATAGATAATTTGTCTCCGCTATTTCATGTTAGAAAGGATGCCCCACCAATTTTATTGATTACCGGAGACAGAGAAATGGAAATGTTGGGACGTTATGAAGAGAATGCTTATTTTTCTCGTATGATGAAAATAGTTGGTCATGAACAAACCCGTTTGTTGGAGTTACAGGGCTACGGGCATAATATGGCTTATCCTGCTTTTCCGCTATTGGTAAAAGAGATTAAGGAAAGGCTTAATGTTAAGAAATAGGTAGTTGTAAAAAAAAATAAGTCTTCTAAATTTGCGCAAACACAAATTTAGAAGACTTATTTTTTATACTGAAAAGGGGATTTATTTTGAATAGACCTCTCCTTTGGCAGCCGCTAAGGTGTTTTTTAATAAAGAAACGATAGTCATTAATCCAACGCCTCCAGGAACAGGGGTAATATAAGAAGCTTTTGGAGCTACATTCTCGAAATCAACATCTCCAAATAATTTATATCCCGATTTTGTAGTCTCAGAAATTTCACGGTTCATACCTACATCAATAACTACCGCACCTTCTTTAACCATATCTGCGGTAATAAAATTTTTCTTGCCAATAGCAGCAATCAAAATATCCGCATTTTTGGTGAAGTCAGACAAATTAGCAGTTCTGCTATGAGTTAATGTTACGGTACAGTTTCCTGGATTGGAATTTCTGGCCATTAAAATACTCATCGGGCTACCTACAATATTACTTCTGCCTACTACAACACAATTTTTTCCTGCTGTTTCAATACCGTAGTATTCTAACATCAGCATAATTCCGTAAGGTGTTGCAGGTAAAAAACAAGGTAAGTTACGTTGCATTCTGCCTAAATTAATAGGGTGGAAACCGTCTACATCTTTACGATAATCAATAGCTTCGGTAATAACATCCGGATTGATATGTTTAGGAAGAGGTAGTTGAACAATAAATCCGTCAACTTCGGCATCTTTGTTTAGTTCTTCAATTTTATTTAATAATTCAGTTTCAGTAACCGTTACGTCGTATCTTACCAAAGATGATTTGAAACCTACTTTCTCACAGTTTCTCATTTTACTGGCAACATAGGTTTCGCTACCACCATCGTTACCCACTAAAATAGCTACTAAATGTGGTTTTCTTCCTGTTTTCTCCAGCATTTCTGCTGCATCTACAGCTATTTGTTTTTTAAGCTCTTCTGAAACTAATTTTCCGTCTAGTAATTCCATGTATTTTTGAGTGCTAAGTTTTAGGTTTTAAGTTTTAAGCAGGTATTTTGCGACCTTATAACTTAATACTTATTACTTAAAACTAAGTAATTAATCCAATTTTAATACTGCCATAAACGCCGATTGAGGAATTTCTACGTTACCTACCTGACGCATACGCTTTTTACCTTTTTTCTGCTTTTCTAATAACTTACGCTTACGGGATATATCACCACCGTAACATTTAGCAGTTACGTCTTTTCTTAAAGCTCTAACGTTTTCACGGGCTATAATTTTAGCACCTATAGAGGCCTGAATAGCAATATCGAACTGTTGTCTAGGAATCAATTCACGCAGTTTTTCACAGATTTTTTTACCAAAATCGTAAGCATTACTTCTGTGAATTAAAGATGAAAGGGCATCTACTTGCTCACCATTTAACATGATGTCCATTTTAACCAGGTCAGACTGTCTATAACCAATCTGGTGATAGTCAAAAGAAGCATATCCTTTAGAAATTGTTTTTAATTTATCATAAAAATCAAATACAATTTCGCCCATAGGCATTTCGAAAACCAACTCTACACGATCAGAAGTCAGGTAATGTTGATTCACAATGGTTCCTCTTTTTTGGATACAAAGTGACATTACAGGACCAACATAATCAGACTTAGTGATGATATTGGCTTTGATATAGGGTTCTTCTACGAAATCTAATTTAGAGGGATCAGGTAGCTCAGAAGGGTTATTTACTACAATTTCATCTCCTTTAGTTGTGTAGGCTCTGTAAGATACGTTAGGTACCGTAGTAATTACGGTCATATCAAACTCTCTCTCTAAGCGTTCCTGGATAATTTCCATGTGTAGCATTCCTAAGAAACCACAACGGAAACCAAAACCCAGGGCGGCAGAAGATTCTGGTTCAAATACGATAGAAGCATCATTTAACTGCAGTTTGTGCATAGCTTCTCTCAATTCTTCGAAATCTTCGGTATCAACCGGATAAATACCGGCGAATACCATTGGTTTTACTTCTTCAAAACCTTGAATAGCCTCGGAACAAGGTCTGGCAGTATGTGTAATGGTATCCCCAACTTTTACCTCTCTGGCTTCTTTAATACCAGAAATGATATAACCTACGTCGCCAGTTTTTACCACATCCCTTGGCGAAGGTTGTAGTTTTAAAACACCAACTTCATCCGCATAGTATTCTTTGGCTGTAGCTACGAATTTTACTTTGTCGTTTTTTCTGATTTCTCCGTTTACCACTTTGAAATAGGCGATAATCCCCCTAAATGGGTTGAAAACAGAGTCGAAGATTAAAGCTTGTAAAGGAGCTTGTGGATCACCAACTGGAGCGGCAACGCGTTCGATGATTGCGCCAAGGATATCATAAACACCCATTCCGGTTTTTCCGGAAGCAGGAATAATTTCCTCTCTTTCACAACCAATCAGTTCAATAATCTGGTCTTTCACTTCTTCTGGCATAGCACCTGGAAGATCCATTTTATTCAGAATTGGGATGATGGTTAAATCGTGCTCCAATGCCAGGTATAAATTGGAGATGGTTTGCGCCTGGATCCCTTGTGAGGCATCTACAATTAGTAGAGCTCCTTCACAGGCAGCAATAGACCTTGAAACCTCGTAAGAAAAATCTACGTGTCCGGGTGTATCAATAAGGTTAAGAATATAATCTTCCCCATTGTGTTTATAGCTCATTTGTATGGCATGACTTTTTATCGTGATGCCACGTTCGCGTTCCAGGTCCATATTATCTAATAGCTGGTCCTGAGCTTCGCGCTGGGTAATGGTGTTAGTATATTCCAATAAACGATCGGCAAGTGTACTCTTACCGTGATCGATGTGTGCAATAATGCAGAAGTTACGTATATGCTTCATGTGATTTGCAAAGATAGATTTTTTAAGTATAAAAATAATTGCGATTTTACAAGAGTATTTAAAAAAATAATGTGGACGGCTAGCTTCAGAGATAGTATTGAACAATTAATAAGAGTGTCTGTTGGTAATGGGTTTAAAATCAGATATTTTGAACCTGTTAGTGGAGGCGATATTAATTTAGCTTTTAAGATTATTGGTGAAAATAATGCTACCTATTTTATTAAGGTTAATGATGCTAACCAATTCCCTGATTTGTTTGAAAAGGAGGCACTGGGCTTAAACCTCATCAATTCTACAAAAATTATTAAAGTCCCTCAGGTTATTGCGTACGGAAGAGAAGGAGATCAGGTGTTTCTTATTTTGGAATGGATTGATATCGACTTTTTTACTCCGGCTAGTATGTTTGATTTAGGGATAAAGTTGGCTAAAATGCACCTGACCAGAAATACGGAATACGGTCTTTTTACCTCTAACTATATGGGAAGCTTGTTGCAGGACAATGCAACAGATACAGATTGGCTTTCCTTTTTTATAGAAAAACGTTTAGAACCTCAGATTGAGTTGGCAAGTCGTCAACAGTTTTTAACCAATCAGGATAGGTCTGATTTTCAGAAGGTCTATCCATTTATAGAAAGTATTTATGAAGCTGATAAACCTTCTTTATTGCATGGAGATTTGTGGAGTGGTAATGCTGTTGTGGATAAATTACAACAACCTATTTTAATTGATCCGGCGGTTTATTTTGGAAACAGAGAGATTGATATTGCCATGACCAGACTATTTGGTGGTTTTAGCCAGACATTTTATAATGGTTACCAAGAAACCTTACCACTTAAAAGAGGATGGGAGGAACGATGCGATATATGGAACCTTTATCCTTTGCTTATACATCTCAATTTGTTTGGTACAAGCTACCTCAGCCAGATCAGGAGTGTGTTTAAAAAGTATTTGTAGGTATTGTAAATAATTCATTTACATGATCTTAATCCCATTTTCTTTGAATTTATTAATCAGCTGAAGAAATAAAAGATTTTTGAAGTTTGGTTCCATATAGATATTCTTTATCCATACTAGTATTTTTAGTTCAATAGAATCAGCAGCAACAGCATTGATTAAAATTTCGAAAGGCATTTTCCTGACCGTAAATTTGGAATTATTTACCTCTTCTTCAACAATCTTATTTACTGTATTTAACTCCGTATTTATATTTACTTTAAGAATAATTTCCGAACGTACATAAGCTTTATTGGTTGTCCAGTTAACAAAGCGATTAGAAAGTAAATCGGCATTTGGAATAATTACTTCAGCACCTTGTTGAGTCAGCATTTTGCTTGCCCGTATACCTATATCCTTAATTTTTCCTTTTTTATCGGCTAGTTCGACATAATCGCCAATATGAAATGGTTTTTCGAAAATCAGGATAATGCCGGATACAAAATTGTTGACTATATTCTGCATGCCCAAACCAATACCAACACTTAATGCTCCCAGTACAACGGTTAGTTTATCTAAAGCAATTCCAGATGCCATAATAGCCAATAGAACCCCTACAATAGCAACAATTAATCTGATTAATGTTAGTTTAGAACTGCGGTGTTCAACTTCGTTAGAGAAACCAATAGAACGCTCTCCAAATATAACTTCAATATTTTTCTGTAACCAGTTAGAAATGTAGAGAATAAGTGCGAAGAATAAAATATTATAAAACGTAAAACTAATGCTCCCAAATGTTCTGGATTTATTCAATACCTTTTCTACGAAAGAGAAAACTGGATCAGAAATTCCCAGATTTATAAGAAATACAAGTAGCCACAAAATAATGGCAACCAAAGACAGTATTTTTTTAAATGAACTTCTGGCTTTATCCAGATTTACCCTTGAAAAAACACCACCGGTAATGCAACTGATTCTTATTTGCAGTTCAAGAGCATCTATTATAATAAGAATAAATGCTACCAATCCAATTACCTGAGTAAGTCCTATAATTGCTGTGGTACTAAATGTACTTGCTAAACTTATTCTACCGAAGATATTAAGTACAATGGATAAACAATTAAGAGCAAGAAATATAAACAGTATGGGTTTAACTGTTTTTTGTGCAATTTGTATATATCGTATTTTGGTATAGAACTTTTTACCGATATACAGCGAAAAAATGTTAAGCGCAATTAGTACTATTCTGATATAAAAAGCATCTCTTACCGTAGCCGTGGCCAGAACAGTGAAAATATACAATACCACAATCACAAGCCAGTATTTTAACTCGTTTTTAGGGAGACTTTTCCAAAAACCAACGGTGAGGCACATAAGCAATAGAAACTGCATGACCTCTATATATAATGCGGGAGACTGTGGCTCAAATAAAGCAGTGAGGTTAAATAAAACAATGAGAGTGGATATGATAGGGATAGGTTTAATGAAGTCGAACTTCAAATCTCCAATCTCTTTTTTGATTTCTTCTTTCTGTGTTTTTTTGAAATTGAAATAGACCCAGAAGAAAAAACAACCACTTAGCAATAGTAAAAGAATACGATTATCCCAGGTAGAATCTATGAAATAATGGAGAATTTTATCTTGCCCAGTAAATGACGATGAAAGCAGATCTGTAAAACTATCGGCAGATTTACCTTTGGGAGCCGACCATATATATGGCGATTCTTTTCTGAAAGAACTTTGTTCTGAACTTTTTATGTTTTCGTTAATTGAAGCCTGAAGATCTGTAATTTCAAAATATACAGTAGAAACCTTAGCTAAAGCTTTAGAAACAGTATCCAGATTGGAAGTTATTTGCATTCCTGATTGCTGTAGTCGTTCTTTCAGCTCGTATAGTTGCTTGTGGTAAAGTTTCTTAGTAGAAGTATCCCTGCTGTTTAAATTTAGTAAAGAGTCTGAACCTAAATTGCCAACCCGATCAGATAGCAACTGTAACTCATTATTGCTGGTTATTAATTTAGCGCGCCAATATTCAATAGATTCAACAGATTTTTTTAAAATAAGGTTATATCCCGTTAATGTTTTTTGATCTATTATTCTGTTCGGCTGTTTTAGGTCTTCACGTATTGGTGCAATATTTTTTTCGATATCTAAAAGATCGGTATGTATTTCCTGTAAAGCATAACCGTTTTTAGAAGAAGCATTTACTTCATTTATTAAGTTCTGTGCTTTTTGTAGTTTAAGTAAAAGGGTGTCCTGTATCGTTTGTACGCTATCCTTTTTATGAGGCAATATCTGTGCAGTTGAAGCGGCTGGATATATTAGGAAATTGAAAAAACAAAAAAAGGAGATAAGTTTTATAAGAATGTTGTTGTGATGCTGTAAACGTAAAAACATAACTTCAATTAAATACTTAGAACAATATAACAAAGTAAAATGTGATAAGTTTGTATTTGTCAAATGTAGTTTAAAACGATTAACAATAGTTTTTTTGTTGAAAATAAGATATCATACTCCATGCATCAGAATAAAATAGGAAAATTACAAAACCATAAACAAATCATTAAACTGGCATTTCCTATTATTCTGGCAAATGCGGCCACACCATTGTTGGGTTTGGCAGATACTTTTGCAATCGGGCAAACAGGAATTGCTACTCATTTAGGTGCCATAGCTCTTGGTAGTCTAATCTTTAATTTTGTTTATTGGGGATTTGGCTTCCTTAGAATGGGGACCACTGGTTTTGTGGCACAGGCCAATGGTGCGGATAATGAATATCTGGTGAAGCTGATACTCACAAGGTCTATGTTTATAGGTTTTGTTATAGGGATGGTATTGGTGCTACTACAATCTTTTATAAGCTCATTTGCGATGTATGTGCTGGATGGGAGTGAAGAACTTAAAATATTGGTTAAAGATTTTTTTGGGATACGTATATGGGGGGCTCCGGCTACATTAATTACTTATTCTCTATTGGGCGCACTAATTGGTTTGGGTAAAACTAAAAAGATATTATGGATACAGCTTTTCCTCAACGGAGTTAATATAAGCTTAAACTTATTTTTTGTATTGCAATTACAGTGGGGTGTAAAAGGAGTGGCTTTGGGAACGCTTATTGCCGAATGTGCTACTGTATTGTTTGCATGGTTTATTTTACAGAAAGAACTTGGTTTTAATGTGCTTAGTTTTTTTGTTGCAGCAAAAAAAGAAGTATTGAACCGGGATTCTCTTTGGAAGATGATGAGTGTAAATACAGATATTATGCTGAGAACACTGGCTTTATTAGGTGGTTTTGCCTGGTTTGCCAATCAGGGAGCAAAATTTGGAGACACAACTTTGGCAGCAAATCACATTTTACTACAATTTGTATCACTATCAGCATTTTTTCTGGATGGTTATGCCTATGTTCTGGAAATGTTTACAGGAAAAGCAATAGGAAAAAAAGACCCGGTTTATTTTGAAAGGCAATTTAAAGATAGCAATCAAATAGCAGCCGTAACAGCTTTACTGCTGGCGTTACTGATTGTAATATGCGGTCATTCAGGAATATATTTTTTAACTAAGGATGAAGGAGTAAGGCAGGTAGCCAATCAGTACGTTTATTTTTCATCGGTATACGTGTTGTGTTCTTTTTTTGCCTTTCAGCTGGATGGTGTTTTTATTGGAGCCACTAAAAGCAAGGAAATGCGGAATGCTAGTCTGATATCCCTGTTCTGTTTTCTGATATCAGGATATATATTGGTGCATTTTTTTGGTAATACTGGTCTATGGTTAGCCTTTATTACTTACGTATTGATTAGGGCGGTAGTATTGTATGTTTATTTGCCAGCTGTAAAAAATAGTCTAAAGAGTTGATAATAAATGTTTCAGCTAAAAATTCTTGTGAAATATCTGAAATAGCAATAAATTGGTAACTTTACGGCCGTTTAAAAAGAAAAATACATCTTTCTATACAAAAGGATAAAGACAATAACTTTTAAAATAAATAAAAAGTAAAATGATTATTGAACCAAGAACCAGAGGATTCATCTGTTTAACAGCTCATCCAGTTGGCTGTGCAGCACACGTAAAGCAACAAATAGAGTACGTAAAGCAACAAGGTAAGATCAATGGACCCAAGAAAGTCTTGGTAATAGGTGCTTCAACCGGATTTGGGTTGGCTTCTCGCATTAGTGCCGCATTTGGATTTGATGCATCAACTATCGGAGTTTTCTTCGAAAAAGAACCTGCACCAGGTAAAACAGCATCACCAGGTTGGTATAATACTGCCGCATTTGAAACAGAAGCACATGCAGCAGGTTTATATGCAAAAAGTATTAACGGAGATGCTTTTTCTGATGAGATTAAACAAAAGACTATAGATCTGATAAAGAAAGATCTTGGACAGGTAGATTTAATTATCTACAGTCTTGCTTCGCCAAGAAGAACAGATCCTAAAACAGGAATAACATACCAATCGACTCTAAAGCCAATAGGTCAGGTATTTGAAAATAAAACTGTTGATTTCCATACAGGAGAGGTTAAACAGGTGTCTATTGAACCTGCTAGTGAAGAGGATGTAGCCAATACTATAAAAGTAATGGGTGGAGAAGATTGGGAACTTTGGATAGATGAAATGAAAGATGCAGGAGTGATTGCAGAAAATGCATTAACTGTAGCTTACTCTTACATAGGTCCTAAAGTAACAGAAGCCGTTTACCGTAATGGTACTATAGGTAGAGCAAAAGACCATTTGGAGGCAACCGTAACTCGTATCAACGAAAAATTAAAAGACCTGAACGGTTTATCTTATGTATCTGTTAACAAAGGTTTGGTAACTCAGGCAAGTTCTGCAATTCCGGTTATTCCTTTATATATTTCTTTGCTTTATAAAACGATGAAAGAAAAAGGTTTACATGAAGGATGTATTGAGCAGATTTACAGACTGTATAAAGATCGTTTGTATACTGCTGGCGAAGTTCCTGTTGATGAAAAAGGTAGAATACGTATAGACGATTGGGAATTAAGAGATGATGTACAGGCAGTTGTTTCTGAATTATGGGAAAAAACAACTACAGAGAATTTATCTGAACTTGGCGATTTAGCAGGTTATAGAACAGATTTCTTCAACCTTTTTGGTTTTGAAATAGCAGGAGTAGATTACGCAGCCGATGCTAACGAAATGGTTGATATTCCGGGCTTGCAAGCTTAGGATTGTAATATAAAAGCTTAGAAAGCGGCTATTCTTTTATCGGAATAGCCGCTTCCATTTATAGATGTAAAGCTGTAATAACGTTTTGATAACGCTTATTTAGTTTTATCTATTTAATGAATTTAATATTCTATAATCAAAGGTAGATGATCACTCAGTGATTTCCAGTTTTCAAAATTTGGAATTTCTATTTTTGTAGTTTCTTGAAGGAGAGAAGTTGGGAGAAAACAATAGTCAATATGATAAGCTTTTAAATGATTTCTATGAAGGAAAAATGTTTTTTGAACTTCCTCGCCATGGTTTTCGTTATAGAGTTTATGGTAAGCGCTTTCTATTCCATTATTTTTTAAAATATTGACTACTTCTGAATGGTTCCACCATCTATCCCAACAATCCCATATTTTATTGCTATTAAAATCTCCAATTATAATTGAGTTTTTTAGTTTATCAGCATTTATTTGTAAATATTTCCATAATTGTCCAATATAACCAAAAGTAGGCGAGTTATTATGATGTGCCCAAACAGCAATTAAAGTTTGGGTATGATTAATCTGGACGGGAAGAAAATAGTTGACAGGATGTGTTTCGTAGATATTAGACCAATCTAATGATTTAATTTTTATCTCTTCTTTAGCAAAAATACCTAATCCTTTATGTTTGTTGTTTCCAATCCAAATATGATTTTTTGCAAAATGTTTATATGATACATCATTCGATATAAAAGGGTTCTCACATTCTTGAATTACTAAAACATCTGCGTTAAAACAATCGAGAGAACTATATTTATTTCGAAAAGCACCATTACAATTCCAAGTAATAATTTTCATAACTAAATGGATTAAAATGATCGGTTTTAAAGTTTATGATGAAATAAAGATATCTGTTAATCTTTAAAATGAGAAAATATAAAAAACTTAAGTGATGTGGTTATATTCAAATTGTATTAATCCATTATAAATTAATACAATTTGAATGTGTAGGATATATTTAAAAGGAAAACAAGGTGCTTTCTTATCTATTCAATACTTTTACCTTTCATGGCATGAGAAATAGCATGATCCATCAAACGTTCTGCAAAAGGTCGTGTATATTCATTTAAAGCATCGATAGCTGAGTGGATTTTATCTTTATCGTTACTTGTTAACTCGTTTTTTAAATCTGCAATAAGTTTGTTGGTTTCATTAATCTCATCAGAAGTTAAAAAGGTAGTGTTTTTTTCAATAAACCTTTCTGCTGTATAAACCATTTGTTCGCCTTCTGTTCTGGCTTCTATTACCATCCGTTGAGCAACATCTTCTTTAGCATTCAAAACAGAGTCCAGCAACATTTGCTCAACCTCTTCATCTTTTAAACCGTAGGTTGGTTTTACATCTATATGTTGTTTTACTCCTGAACGTAGTTCAATGGCCTCGACTGTTAAGATACCATCAGCATTCAGTAAGAAATTGATATCAACTTTAGGGAGTCCGGCCGGCATAGAAGGAATTCCCTTTAAATCAAATTCTGCGAGCTTACGGTTTTCTTTTACCAAATCTCTTTCTCCCTGATAAACGGCTATTTTCATGTTCACCTGTCCATCAACAGAAGTGGTATATTGTCTGCCTGCTTTGGTGGGAATTTTAGAGTTTCTCGGGATAATGGTATCCATTAATCCGCCCATAGTTTCTATACCCAGAGAAAGGGGAGTTACATCTAACAAAAGAATATCTTTTCGGTTGCCCGAAAGTACATCAGCTTGTATTGCTGCACCTAAAGAAACTACTTCATCAGGGTTAATGTTATCGTTAACCTGTTTTCCAAAGAATTCTGAAACTTTACGTTTTACAAGTGCGGTACGTGTAGAGCCGCCCACCATAATTATTTCGTCTATATTAGCTGTTTCCAATTCAGCATCTGCTAATGCATTTTTACAGGAAATAATGGTTTCGTTTACTTTATCAGCGATAAGTTGTTCAAAAGTTTGTTTGTCCAGAGCGCAAAAAATATCTCCAATTTTATCATTGAAAAGATTTTGATGCATAAAAGACTTTTTGGCTTCTTCTGCTTTTAATCTTAACGCCTGCATTGGAATATCTCCAGTCAGCTTATTTTGTTCTATCCAGTAATTTACAATAGCTCTATCAAAATCATCTCCACCTAAGAAAGTATTTCCATGGGTAGATAGCACTTCAAATATGCCGTTTTGGATTTTCAGAATAGAGATGTCAAAAGTTCCTCCACCTAAATCGTAAACAGCAATAGTTTTTTCTTCTTCCTGACTCAGGCCTATTCCATAAGCCAGTGAAGCAGCGGTAGGTTCGTTAACAATACGTAATACATCCAGACCAGCCAGTTTTCCGGCATCGCGGGTTGTTTGTCTTTGCGAATCATTAAAATAAGCCGGAACAGTAATTACTGCTCTGCTTACTTTTGTTTTTAACGCATGTTCTGCCCGGGCTTTTAATTCTGCTAAAATAACCGCAGAAAGTTCTATAGGCGTATAAAAATTTTCTCCAATTTTGATTTTTACCAGACTTTCGTCATTATCGTCATCAATAATTTTGTAAGAAAAATAGTCCTCGTGATCTTGAATGTCTTTGTAAGAACGGCCCAAAAGCCTTTTTACCGAAAATATAGTGTTTTGCGGATCGCTAATCAGAAAGTCTTTAGCTTCGTTACCAACAGTAGGTGTATTGTTTTCGTCAAAATGGATAACAGATGGAACTAATATTCCTTTTCCTGTATCGTTAATTACCTGTGGTTGGTTATCGGGATTAATGAATGATACCAAGGAGTTTGTTGTTCCTAAATCTATCCCTACAATAATATCTTCTTTTTGTATTGATCCTGTTGCCAGGTTAATCGAAATCTTAGCCATAATTATTGGTGTAAAGTTACATACTTTTGCTTGATGCATTGTTATTGAAATGTAATCAAGCAAAAGCAGATTTTAGGGTTAACGATTAAATAAAAGTCGTTCTCCTTTAATACTTTCGTCGAAAACTCCGTTTTCATATACCAAATGTCCGCTAACAAAAGTATGCGTTACTACAGAATTAAATTTCTGCCCTTCGAACGGAGACCATCCGCATTTAGAAAGGACATTGCTTTTATCAACCGTATAATTTTTATTTAAATCAACCAAAACCAAGTCGGCTTTATAGCCTTCACGAATAAAACCACGGTCTTTCATCTGGAAACATACGGTAACATTATGAGCCATTTTTTCTACTATCTGTTCTAAGGTTATTTTGCCTTGATGGTGCATTTCCAGTAATGCATTTAATGCATGTTGTACCAAAGGGCCACCGGAAGGTGCATTTAAATACTGTTGCTCTTTTTCCTGAATGGTGTGCGGAGCATGGTCTGTAGCTATTACATCTATTCTTCCGTCTAAAACTGCGTTTAAAATTTCGTTTTTATCGGCTTCTGTTTTTACGGCAGGATTCCATTTTATCCAGTTGCCTTTGGTAGCATAATCTTTGTCACTGAACCATAAATGGTGGATACAAGCTTCCGCGGTGATTCTTTTTTGTGATAAAGGAATATCGTTTCTAAATAAATGAGTTTCTTTTCCGGTAGAGATGTGAAGAATATGTAGCCTGGTATTGTGTTTTTTAGCTAATTCTACAGCAAAGGAAGAAGATATAAAGCAAGCTTCGGCATTTCTGATAACAGGATGCATTTCGGGAGTGATCTTATCTCCATATTGCTCTTTAAAAATAGCCATATTATGTTTAATGGTGGCTTCGTCTTCGCAATGCGTAGCAATAAGCATAGGTACCTGACTGAAAATTCCGTTTAAAGTAGTTTCATTGTCAACCAGCATATTTCCGGTAGATGAACCCATGAAAACTTTAACACCACATACATTTTCCGGATTGGTTTTAAGTACTTCTTCTAAATTATCGTTTCCGGCACCCATGTAAAAAGAATAGTTGGCAAGCGACTTTTGCGAAGCAATATTGTATTTGTCTTGCAATAATTCCTGAGTTAAGGTGTTAGGGACGGTATTGGGCATTTCCATAAAAGAGGTAATACCACCTGCAACTGCAGATTTAGCTTCGGTATATATTTCTGCTTTATGGGTAAGTCCAGGCTCTCTGAAATGAACCTGATCATCTATAAACCCAGGTAGAAGGTGTTTTCCTTCCGCATTTATTTCTTTAGCAGAATGGTCCGAAAGGTTGGTGCCTATTTTAGCTATTCTGTCATTTTCTATTAGTATATCACCATTAAATTGTTTTCCTTCGTTTACAATAGTGGCGTTTTTGATTATTAATTTGGACATGGAAACAAAATTACGGAAATTTTTAGTTGATTAATCCGAATAGTTGAGTGGTGTTTTCTGATTCTTAAACTTTTCTGGAGGGAGAGCGGTATTCAATCTTCGGTTTTTTGTAAACTTTTTTGCATCTGGGACCCCGGGGTTTAAATCTCGTATACCAAATCTCATATCTGTTCAAAAAAATCTATCTTTGCGGGTATGTCTAAAAACTTCGAAGAATTTAAATTTAATAGACAAATACTGAACGCTATTGAAGAGGCCGGCTATACCGAACCTACTCCAATACAGTCAAAAGCTATTCCTCCAATCATGAACGGGCAAGATGTTTTGGGTATTGCACAAACCGGAACAGGAAAAACTGCCGCTTATGTACTGCCCATTATCATGAAGCTTAAATACGCTCAGGGAAATGATATTAGGGCTCTGATTTTGGCTCCTACACGTGAATTAGCCATGCAGATTGATGAAAATGTACAGCAATATGCTAAATATACAGATTTACGGTCTGTGGTGGTTTATGGAGGTATAGGTCCTAAAACTCAGATAGAACAGATTTCAAAAGGTCTTGATATTTTAATTGCTACACCGGGCAGGTTTATGGATATTTATTTGGCCGGACATATAGTTACTAAAAAGCTTCAGGTATTGGTGTTGGATGAGGCTGACAAGATGATGGATATGGGGTTTATGCCTCAGATCAACAAAGTACTAGAAATAGTTCCCAAAAAGCGCCAGAATTTATTGTTCTCTGCAACTATGAGCGAGAAAGTAGAACGTTTATCGGAAAACTTTCTTTTATGGCCTACCAAGGTAGAAATTACTCCGCAAGCTACACCAGCGCAAACAGTGGAGCAGGAGCTTTACTTTGTTCCTAATTTTAAGACTAAGATCAATTTACTGAAAACTTATGTCGAGGATGATCCGGAAGTTTCCAAGCTTATCATCTTTTGCAGAAGCAGGGCTGTAGCAGAGAATGTTTATCGTTTTTTGCTGAGAAAGTTTAATGAGAATCATGTGAAGGTATTACATGCCAATAAGGGACAAAATACCCGTATCAATTCTATTAATGCTTTTAAAAATGATGAGGTACGTATTCTGGTAGCTACGGATGTTGCTGCAAGGGGTATAGATGTAAGCTCTGTGTCGCATGTTATTAACTTTGAGGTTCCGGTAATTTACGAGGATTATGTGCATAGGATAGGGCGTACCGGAAGAGCTTCTGCTCTGGGGAAGGCGGTGACTTTTTGCAATCCGGCAGAAGAATATTATCTCCGTAAAATAGAAAACCTTATTCGTCAGCAAATACCTGTAAAAGATATACCTGCTCATGTTTTTGTAGAAGAAACTCCTTATCAGGAAAGACAGGATATAGCGCGTGAAATAGATAATCAAAAGAAGAAAGAAGATCCTGATTTTAAAGGAGCTTTTCACGATAAAAAAACACAGGCACAAAAAGCAAAGTTTAAAGCACAGAGAGCGAAGGCTACCGGTAAAAACCTGGGTAAAGCGAATACCGGAAAAAGCATTAAGAAGAAAAGGAGATGAGCTTAACCAATATTAAAATTACGCCATTAAGTTTAGTGCTGGCAGTGTGTGTGGCTTATGTAGGTTATCTGGTTTTGTTTCCTGCCGATGTTGCTGCGGTTGCCAGTCCGTATGTTAAAGTTGCTTATACATTGGTATTGGCTTTTGTGTTGTTTTTAACCGATATAATCTTCAGAAGACTGGTGACTAGTATGAAGTGGATATGGCTAATCCAGTCGTCCTTTATTTTACTGATAATTATCCTGATTTTAATTTTTAAAAAGATATGAGAAAAGCAGAGATTAAACTGACTATTGAACTTGATGATAATAACGTTCCTGAAAATATAACATGGGAATCTACAGATGCCGAGAATAAAGAGGCTTTAGCTGTAAAATCTATGATGCTGGCTTTATGGGATCATAATTATAAAAATAGTTTGAGAATAGATCTTTGGACTAAAGACATGCCGGTAGACGAAATGAAACGTTTTTTTTATGAAACCCTACAAACTATGGGCGATAGTTTCCTGCGAGCAACCGGAGAAACAAATATTGTTGAAGATTTGCGAGATTATTGTGCGCATTTTGCCGAAAAAATGGATATTTTAGAAAAATAATTGAAAGAGGAGAAATCCTCTTTTTTTTTGCATAAATTTCGTTCATAGCAAAATAACTTTATGAAGTGGTCGGTACGCACAAAACTTTTTGTGGGCATAGGAGTTTCAGTCATTTTGGTGGCTTTAGTAGGTCTTTCTTCTTATTTAAGTTTAAAAGGAGTTCAGAAAGATTATGATTGGGTAACCCATACAGAACATATCATTAAAAAAAATAATGAGTTGATGGCTGTTTTGGCAGATGCCGAATCTAATCAGCGTGGATATATACTAAGAGGAAACAGAGCTTTTTTAGATAATTATACTATATCTGTTGGTGAGTTAGAATCGCTGATAGATGACCTTAAATTATTGGTAAAGGATGCCAGAGGAAATGAAGAACAGGTTTTTCGTTTAGAAAAAGCTATACGTTTAAAAATAAAGGCTATGAGCGACCTGATAGCCATTAAAGAAAAGAGCTATGAGGGGAAGAGTAATGACTTGGAACAGGCTGAGGTTTCAAGAAAATATATGGCAGATATCAAGTCTATTTCTTATGAGATTAATCTGTCTCTTACCGATTTATTGCAAGAACGAAAGGAAGCGTCAAAAAGATCTGTTTCTTTAGCTATTTCTGTTATCATTTTTGGTACCTTAATTATTTTCCTGATTGTTTTTGTGCTCTTTAAAAATGTTATGAGAGCGTTTAATGCGCAACTTAAGGCAAGAAGAGAGATAAAACAGATAAACCAATCGCTAGAAGAGCTTAATAAAAAGAACGAAGACAAAAATTGGTTATTAACCGGTATCAGTAAGCTTAATGATCAATTACAGGGTGAGCTTTCTGTTAAGTCTATGGCAGAGAACATTATTAGCAGTGTATGTAAATACGCAAATGGAAATATTGGGGCTCTTTATTTGGTAGATACCGATGCACCGGATATTTTAAAATTAACATCCGGATATGCGGTAACTATTACAAAACATACCCGTCGTAAGATTAAACTTTCCGAAAGTTGGGTAGGGCAATTGGTGAAAGAAAAAGAACATGTTATACTGGAAGGTGATGCTATAGAAAATCTGGAAATAAAAACAGGCTTGTTACAGACCAAACCTATACAAAGTATTGTGGTACCTTTTTATTTTGACAATAGGTTAAAAGGAGTAATGGAAGTTGGTTTTTTAGATTCTATATCAGATCAATCTAAAATATTTATTACCAGTTCGGCACAATTAATAGGCGTGGCAGTAAACACGGCTGAGTCCCGCGAAACGCTTCAGGATTTGTTTGAACAAACGCAACAACAGGCCGAAGAGTTAGAAAGCCAACAAGAAGAATTGCGTGTAAGTAACGAAGAATTGACTTCCAAAACTGAATTGTTACAAGCGTCTGAGGAAGAATTAAGAGTACAGCAGGAAGAACTACGCCAAATTAATATAGAACTGGAAGAAAAAGCCAGAGTACTAGAAAATAGCTATCAGGAAACAGAGAAGGCTAAGAATGAGCTCGGAGTGAAAATGAAAGAGCTGGAACAGGCCAATCATTATAAGTCTGAGTTTTTGGCCAATATGAGTCACGAACTCCGTACACCTTTAAACAGTATTCTTATTCTGGCTAAGATCCTTAAAGAAAACAAAGCTCAAAGACTTTCTGAGGAAGAGCAAAAATATGCCAGTGTTATACATAGAGCTGGTAACGATTTATTGTCGTTAATTAATGACATACTTGATTTGTCTAAAATAGAATCGGGTTTTATAGAGCTTAATAATGAAAATACCCCGCTGGCAGTAATAGAAGATAACTTGTTTCAGCTATTTGAAGAAGTAGCCAAAAATAAAGGCGTTGACTTTATTATCAATAAAATAGGCGTATTACCAGAACAAATAAATCTGGATAAACAACGGTTAGAGCAAATACTTAAAAACCTGTTGTCTAATGCATTCAAGTTTACCCCTAAAGGAGGAAGTGTAGAAGTAATTATACAGCAAGAAAACGATCGTATTAATTTTACCGTAAAAGATACGGGAATAGGTATTCCTTTAGAAAAACAACGACTTATTTTTGAGGCATTCCAGCAGGTAGATGGAGCTACTAATCGTGAATATGGTGGGACAGGATTAGGCTTGTCTATTAGCAGAGAGCTGTCACGATTAATGAATGCCGCTATCTCTTTACAGAGTGAGCCAGGTAAAGGCAGTGCATTTACTTTAAGTATGCCTTTAAACCCTTCCAATGATATAAAACAAACGGTAGTACAAACATCACACTCTTTTATAAAGCAAATAAAATCTGAAAAAGTAGAAGTTAAATCAGAAATAGAGCAAACTTCTTTAATGGAAATGCCTAAACGGGAAACACCATTACTATTTGTGGTAGAAGATGATATCATGTTTAATGATTTGCTGACAGATTATGCCCAAAAGAGTGGTTTTGAAACCAAGCAATATTATCAGGGAGATTCTATCGAGAAAGAGATGATGGCACATTTGCCCAATGCAGTTTTACTGGATGTTATGCTACCTGGAATAGATGGTTGGGAAGTGTTGTCAAATATTAAAAAGAACCCGTTAATTGCACAAATACCGGTACACATGATGTCGTCCGGAGATTTTCCAAAAACAAAAGCACAAAAAGAAGGAGCGGTGTCTTTTTTGAAGAAACCGTTAGAGAAACATCATCTTGAAGAGCTTTTTGAACAGTATATAAATAAAGCTGTTATATCATTGAAGCAGGTATTGCTGGTAGAAGACCAGTTAGAACAAAGCGAAGGGCTAAAAGATCTTTTTGCTGATAAAAATATACAGGTATTGCAAGCTTTTTCAGGAGAAGAGGCACTAGAAATGTTAAGCTCCAGATCCTTTGATTGCGTTATACTGGATTTGAAACTTCCTGATATGGATGGAACTGCATTATTGGAAGAGATAAAATCATTGAAACCCAATATTCCTGTTATCATCAATACAGCAATGGAGCTTACTCAAAACCAACTTAAAGAACTGTTAAAATACTCGGATGCAACAGTATTAAAATCGCCGAGATCTGCGGATAGGTTGATAGATGAGGTAAACCTTTTTTTGCATAAAGTGAAAACAGCAGAACCTGAAAACACAAAACAAGTACTAAAGGATCAGAATACAGATAATAACCTTGAAAATAAAGTAGTACTTCTTGTAGATGATGATATGAGAAATATTTTCTCTATCAGCGCTATTTTAGACGGTTATGGTTTAAAAGTAGAGATTGCCAATGATGGGGTGGAAGCGTTAGATAGGTTGGCCGAACTTAATAAGGTAGACATTGTGTTAATGGATATTATGATGCCCAGAATGGATGGCTATGAAACCATGCAAAACATTCGAAAAAGTAATAAATGGAGAAACCTGCCTATTATAGCACTTACAGCAAAGGCAATGAAAGACGATAGGGAAAAGAGTATTGCTGCAGGAGCAAATGATTATATTGTTAAACCTATAAATATAGATCAGTTAATATCATTGATAAAAATTTGGATATCATAACCAAGAACATTTACCTGTGAGCAAACTTACTAATATAACCTACGAAGAATTAGACGAACTGGTCGTGATGATCAGGATGAGATTTGGTTTCGATTTCTCTCTTTACAGCAAGGCATCGCTTAAAAGAAGGTTCGAACGTATTATTAACCTTAACAAATGGAGCCTTTTTGATATTAAGGACAAAATTGTTAATGACAATAGTTTTATACATTTTCTGATTACCGAGATTACTGTAAACGTGACAGAAATGTTTAGAGATGCCAGCCTTTTTCAGAGCTTAAGAGAAAATGTAATTCCTTATCTGTCATCTTACCAACGGATAAAAGTATGGCATCCCGGGGTTTCCAGTGGCGAAGAACTCTATTCATTTTCTATCCTTTTTAAGGAGATGGGACTTTATGATAGAAGTTTTTTTTACGGAACAGATGTGAATCAGGAAGTTTTAGAAGAAGCAAAAACAGGGATATACTCTTTGAAAAAGATGAAAGCTTATGCAGAAAACTTTTATAAAGTAGGATTAAAAGGGCCTTTCTCGAAATATTACACCGTATTATATGATAATGCGACCATAACCGAAGAACTTAAGAATAATGCATTATTTTCGGTACATAATTTGGTGTCTGATGGAGTGTTTAACGAATTTCAGTTGGTTAGTTGTCGTAATGTATTGATCTATTTTCAACAAGAACTACAAGATAGGGTACTTAATTTATTAATAGACAGTCTCTGCCCGTTGGGATTTTTAGTTTTAGGTTCAAAAGAAACCATACGTTCTGTAGAAATAGGAGAAAGGCTTAGGGTAATAGACGCATACGAAAATATTTATCAAAAAATATGAGTAAAAAGGTGGAGTTAATAGCAATAGGGGGGTCGGCAGGTTCTTTTTACGTTATTTTGGAAATATTGCAGGCTTTGCCTTTGGACTTTTGTATACCCATATTAATTGTTATCCATCGAAAGTATACCGTTCAGCATGATTTTGATAGTATTTTAAGCCGTAAAACAAATATTCCGGTTAAAGAAATATCAGATAAAGAAGTGATAAGGCCCGGAATAGCCTATCTTTGTCCGCCAGATTATCATGTGTTAATAGAAAAAGAACATATATTTTCACTGGACGAGTCAGAAAAAGTATGTTTTAGCCGTCCCAGTATAGATGTAGTATTTGAGAGCGCAGCAGATATTTATGCATCAGATTTATTGGGTATTTTGCTTTCCGGAGCAAATAGTGATGGTGCTAACGGGTTGCAGGCTATTAAAAAACAAGGTGGACAAACTATAGTACAAGATTTAGAAGAAGCTAAATTTATAGAAATGCCAAGGGCAGCAATGAACCAAAATGCACAAACAAAGGTTTTAAAAACAAAGGAGATTATTAAATATCTTTTAAGTTTAGATTATCAGAATGGAAAAAATTAATGTTCTTTTAGTTGACGATAAGGAAGAAAATCTGATAGCGCTGGAAGCATTAATCCAGCGAGATGATATCCATATAATAAAGACAATATCGGCAAATGATGCTCTCAAATTAGCGTGGGATCAGAGTATATCCTTAGCATTGATTGATGTACAGATGCCCAATATAGACGGTTTTGAATTGGCGGAAATGCTAAAATCAAATCCGCGTACAAAAGATATCCTCATTATTTTTGTTACGGCTATCTCTAAAGAAAGTAAATATGCCGTAAAAGGGCTTTCTACCGGGGCAATAGATTACCTCTATAAACCTTTAGATCCGAGCACTACTTTGGCGAAAGTAGATTCGTTTATCCAGCTGGCCAAAGCCCAGAGAGATATTAAAAATAAAAATCTGGCTTTAGAGCGGTATTCTGTTATTATCGCTAATTCTGCTGATTTAATTTGTGTTGTAGATGAGGAAAGTAAAAAAATTGAAGAGTTAAATCCGGCAGTCAGCAATATATTGGGGTTTTCTGTAGAAGAGCTGATGAACCAATGTGTTTATACTTTAATAGAAGAAACCTCGACTGTTCAGTTTGATGCCGAGTTGGAACAACTTCAAAACCATAGAGAACACACTTTTGAATTTCAACTAAAAAATAAAGAAGGCGAACTGGTTTGGACAGAGTGCAGGGTTACCTATAAGCAGAAAAAATACTTTTTTAATATCAGCGACCATACGTTGCAAAAACAATATGAGCAAAGGCTAATTTCATCTAAAGAAGAGGCTATAGAAGCAAGAATGGTGAAAGAACGTTTTCTGGCGAATATGAGTCATGAATTGCGTACACCTTTAAATGGTATTATAGGGATAGCCAATTTGTTGAAACAAACACCTCTGGAAGAATCTCAGCGGCAAATGATTAATTTGTTGGAACTATCTTCGCAATCGCTGCTGGGAGTTGTAAACGATATTTTGGATTTATCTAAAATTGCTTCAGGAAAGTTTAGCCTGATGAAGAAAGAAATCAACCTTCATCATTTATTGAGGTCAGCAATACAGTTGATGCAGGTTAAAGCCGATGAAAAGTTACTTGATCTTAATCTTGAAATAGACGAAAATGTACCTCGTTACGTAGAAACCGATCCATTAAGGTTGAATCAAATTCTGATGAATTTATTGAGTAACTCTATCAAATTTACGCAAAAAGGACATGTTACATTAAGAGCAAAAGTTATAGAAGAAAATGGAAATGTAGCAACTGTACAGTTTGAGGTTGAGGATACAGGAATTGGCATTCAGAAAGAGCGTAGAGAAAAGATATTTGAACTCTATGAGCAGGCAGAAGAAGATACCAGTCTTAAATATGGAGGTACCGGATTAGGCTTAGGTATAGTTAAAAAGCTGGTAGAAATGCAGGATGGAGAGATTGATTTTGAGAGTGAATACGGTAAAGGGACTACTTTTTCTTTTACACTTCAATTTAAGAGAATAGCCCATCATGAGGGACAGCTTATAGTAAAAACAGATGAGAAAGAACTTTTAAAACCTTTTGTAGACTTAAAAGCATTGATTGCCGAGGATAATAAAATCAATCAGTTTATTGTAGCTAAAGTATTGGCCGGATGGAATATAGGTTATGATGTAGTTGAAGATGGATTGGAAGTTTTGGAAAAGATGAAAGCAAATGATTACGACTTTATTCTAATGGACACCTATATGCCTAATCTTGGTGGATATGATACCACAAAACGTATCAGAAAAGAGTTTGATGGAGAGAAAAAAGATGTCGTTATTATATCTATGTCTGCGGCAGTATTGGAAGAAGAGAAAAAAGCAGCTTTAGATGCAGGAATGAATTACGTTTTAACCAAACCATTTATACCGCAGGATTTATACAGAATTGTTGCTACCATTAACCAAACTATAAAAGGAGAGTTATAAGTTTATCAGCAATTTTTGGAAACCAATTACGGTTCCAATAGTTTATATTAGTAGAAATATCTAATATCTATGTTGGAAGACTTAAACCAATTATGGGGTGAATGGGGCGGTCCATTATTTGAGCAAACAAAGTTGGTTCTGATTTTTGAATTGGTATACCTGCTTGTTCTTATAGCCGTATGTCTCCGGATTATTTACGATACACGATCTGTCAGTAAAACATTAGCATATTTACTATTTGCCATTTTTGTACCTGTAGTAGGTATTGTATTCTATTTTTCGTTTGGTATTAATTACAGGAAACGTAAGATATATAATAAAAAACTGGTTATAGATGAGGGAATAAAAGAGCAGTTTCAGAATAATATTAAAATAGTTAACGAACAACTTCGTCAGTCTACCAATTCTGTAATCCGTCAGAACAGAGATTTGGTACGCTTGCTTTCCAATAAAAATGTAGGTAATGCGTTGGTATTGCCTGATAATCTCGTAAAAGTGCTTATTAATGGAGAAGCAGTGTTTCCGTTATTGATAGAAGAGCTTCAAAAGGCAAAGTCACACATCCATATGGAATATTACATTTATGATAACGATGTAATAGGTAACCAAATCAAAGATATATTAATAGCCAAAGCAAAAGAGGGAATAGAAGTTAGGTTTATATATGACGATTTTGGAAGTAAAAATATCAGAAGAAATATAGCGAGAGAATTACGTAGAGAAGGGGTACAGGCTTATCCCTTTAACGAAATAAAGTTGGTAGCTCTGGCAAACCGACTGAATTATAGGAACCATAGGAAAATTGTAGTCATAGATGGTGTAACGTCATTTATAGGAGGAATAAATATAGCTGATAAATATGCCAATACCGAAAATACAAAACTGTATTGGAGAGACACCCATTTAATGATTAAAGGGTTAGCCACACAATCTATACAGCAAATATTTCTTTCGGATTGGAATTTTTGCGGAAATCAGGATTTGAGTATCAACCAAAAATATTTTCCTGAAATAGAAACAGAAAAATACAATGGAACAGCAGACGTTCAGGTTGTTTCCAGCGGACCAGATTCAGATCTTCCTAATATTCTTTATTCCGTTATCCAATCCATTCATTTGGCACAATCAGAAGTTTTGTTAACCACTCCGTATTATATTCCCGATGATAGTTTGCAGGAAAGTTTAATTATAGCTGCACTTAGTGGTATAAAAGTAAAACTGTTGGTTCCGCGTAAAGGAGATTCTTACATAGTTAATCTGGCATCGCAAGCTTATTTTGAAGATTTGTTAAAAGCTGGTGTAGAAATTTATATGTATGAAAAGGGCTTTATACATGCTAAAACATTCGTTACAGATAGAAAACTGGCATCTGTTGGAACTGCGAATCTTGACTTAAGAAGTTTTGACCTTAACTTCGAAATTGCGGCATTGATATACGATAAAGAAATAGCAGGGGAATTGGCTGATGCCTTTGATAAAGATTTAAAATACTCTACTAAATTAAGTTATCAGGATTGGGTGAAAAGATCAACCTACCGTAAAATGTCAGAACGTTTAGTCCGATTAATATCACCCTTTATGTAAAGTTAGCTTATCAGTTTAAACTTATTTCTATAAGCTTTTGGTGTAAGTCCGGTAAAAGATTTAAATAATTGTCTAAAGTTTTTGATATCCTGATATCCAGATAACAGCATAATATCGGCAATGTCTTTTTGAGTTTCAGAAAGCATTTGTTTAGCTGCTTCAATTTTAGTTTTTTGTAAATATTTTATGGGAGTAAGGCCTGTAGTCTGTTTAAAACGACGTAATAGATTTCGTCTGCTAGCCGGAATTTCATCCAAAGCCTCTTCAACGTTTTTTAGTTGCTGATAGCGGGTATTAAAGATAACTTGTAAAGACCGTACAAGATCGTCTGTACTTAATTCAGGTTTAAAATATTCAAAATATAACTGATTGTTGCGGTCCATGTCAATGGCAAAAGTTTTGGCTACTCGTAAAGCCAGCTCCCGTCCACCATATTTTTGTATAATGAGTAGTTTAAGATGAAAACTACTGGTAGCCCCACCGCTAGTATAAATCTGATCACTTTGTGTTACCACAGCATGAGGCATTAGTTTTACTTCAGGAAATGCCTGTGAAAAGGCATCAATGGCATCTATATGAGTGGTGGCCGTTCTGTCGTTTAACAATCCACAAGCACCTAATAAGAAAGCACCCGTACATACACTCATTATGGTAGCTCCATTATTATAATGTTGCTTTAACCAGGGAATAAAGGGGGTGTTTTTAGCCAAGTTCTCCATCATGTTACCATTGCCAAAAGCAGGTACTAAAATTAGGTCTGGTTTTACATTTTGGTCGTGTACAGTGTGAAAAAGATGTCGGTAATTATGTAGTTCATTTTCGTCACTTTCTTGAATGCCCATAAGTTTAATGCAAAATAACGGTGTTTTTCCATCCTGTATAAGGTAAGAGTTGGCCGTATCAAAAACATCCATAATAGCGGCTAAGCTAAGTAATCGGTAGTTTTTGGTTAGTAAAATGCATAGGTTCATGGGATTACAATTTCAGTGTACAGCTATAAAGATAAAAAAATGTCTCAAATAGCCACTTTTTTTGTCAAAAGCAACCATTTGAAATAAAAAGGTAACAGCCTAAATTTGTTTATAACAAAAGCAAAAGTTATGATACAATCAGCATGGTTTAATATACCTGTCAAAGACCTTGAAAAATCTGGTGAGTTTTTTAAGGCAATAGGTTTTGTGCCTGGAGAACAGGGGAATAGTCCGGTTTCTGCTTCTTTTAAAATAGGAGAAAAACAGATAGTTATGATGCTTTTTGACGAGAAAGTTTTCGAAAATATTACATAATCCAAAAATGTGGATACTCAGAAAGGTAGCGAAATGATGATTTCTATAGATTTAGAAAGTAAAGCAGAAATAGATACACTGACAAAAAAGGTTATAGAGGCTGGTGGAAATGTGTTTAGTAAGCCACAATTTGTACAGGGAGGTATTTATGGAATGGCTTTTACAGATTTAGACGGACACCGGTGGAATGCTATTTATATGGATATGTCAACAATTAATCAATAAAAATAAACCATAAATATTTATGTTAAAACTAAGCACTTATTTAAACTTCAAAGGCCAGGCCGAAGAAGCATTCAACTTTTACCAATCTGTTTTAGGAGGAGAATTGTATCTGCAACGGATGAACGAAACCCCTTTTGGAGAGAATTTACCAGCTGATGAAAAAAATTGTGCTATGCATGTTTCTTTAACATTAGCCAATGGTGTAATATTAATGGCATCAGATATATTGGAGTCTGCAGGCCATCAATTAAAAGTTGGAAACAATTATTATGTATCTATCCATACCGATAGCAGAGTGGAGGTCGATAGGATATTTAATTCACTTTCAGCAGATGGTGTTATAGAAATGCCTATGGAAGATATGTTCTGGGGAGACTATTTTGGAGTTTTTGCAGACAGATATGGTATTCAATGGATGATAAGTCATCATACAGAAAAATAGATCAATATGAATGAAAATGCTATAAAAATATCTGCCATTATCCAAGCAGATATAAAACATGTTTGGGAATCCTGGAATAATCCAGATTCGGTGAAGCAATGGAATACGGCAATGCCGTCATGGCATTGCCCAAAAGCAGAAAATGATTTTACCATAGGAGGGAAATTTTTTTATACCATGGCTGCAAAAGATGGAAGTTTTTCTTTCGATTTTGAAGGCGAGTATACCAATATTATACCTCATCAGCAGATTGCCTATACTATGGGAGATGGAAGAAAAGTAGAGATTTATTTTAAATCTGTACCGGAAGGAGTAGAAATAAACGAACGTTTTGAACCTGAAAATATGAACAGTCTGGAGATGCAAAAAGAAGGTTGGCAATCCATACTCAACAATTTCAAAAAACATGTTGAAAATCAGTAATAAAAAGTACGAAAGTTTAAATTAATCAATTAAAGCTTTATTTATGGAATATAATCCCTTTGTACATATAGAAATATATGTAGATAACCTGGATAGAGCGGTACGTTTTTACGAGACCGTTTTAAACATAGAAATGAGTTATTTAACCAGTCCAGATAGTGTAGCAGATGAGCAGATGGTTTTCTTTCCCGGATCAGAAAAAGTGTTTGGTTGTGGTGGGAGTTTGGTGAAAAGTGCTCAGCAGAAACCTGGATGTAATAGCGTAGTGCCTTATTTTGGTAGTGAAGATTGTGCTGTAGAGTTGGGAAAAGTAGAAGCAGCAGGGGGGAAGGTTGTACAATCTAAGTTTTCTATAGAACCTCACGGATTTTGCGGAATAGCTATAGATACGGAAGGAAATACAATAGGCTTTCATTCTATGCAATAAGGAGAAGGTTAGAGTCTGAATTGTAAAAATAAATGCCGGCTCAATAATAAATTTGTTTTGCCGGCATTTTGTCAATCTCTTACCTTATTTAAATATACTTAAATTAAAATGAATAATAAAAATGATTAGTATTTGTTGTATAAAATACTTTGCTTTTGAAGGTTCTGCTAAGTTACGGTTTACACTATATTACATCTATAACGCTGTGTGGTTTAAGAAGAGAATTTTAAACCTACTACCCCAGCTATAATTAAGAAAGCAGAAAGCACACGCCATATTGTAGCCGAATCGTTAAAAAATAAAATGCCTATCAGGAAAGTGCCAAAAGCACCAATACCCGTCCAAACTGCATACGCAGTACCAATAGGGATAGTCTTTTGTGCTGCCCATAAAAAATATCCGCTAATACTCATTGAAATAATGGCTAATGTTAGACCAGATATTTTGTAAGATCCTTCTTGTGAAAGTTTGAGGCCTAAAGGCCATCCTATTTCAAATAAGCCTGCTATAATTAAATAAATCCATCCCATAGGTAGTTTTTCTATTAAAAAGTGATAATGTTTTTTAGTAAAACTGTAAAATGTAGCAATTGTTTTTGGGATCTCTTTAATTATCTTAGAAAAATTAACAACTATAAGACCTCGTTTTTTGAGAAATCAAATGAGTAAAGTAAAAAGAATAGTAACCAATATTTCGACTGAAAACATACAGCAATCAACCCTTTTTTATGGAGAAATATTGGGTCTAGATGTGTTAATGGATCATGGTTGGATAAAAACTTATGGTAATGATAACCAGATGCAAGTACAAATTAGTGTTGCAACAGAAGGAGGTAATGGAACTCCAGTTCCAGAATTATCTATTGAAGTTGAGGCTATAGGTGAATTGTACGAACAAATGAAAACTGCCGGTTTCGAAATTGTTTATCCGTTTACGGAAGAGGAGTGGGGGGGTAAACGTTTTTTTGTGAAAGACCCATTCGGGAAAATTGTAAATATTTTACAACATATTTAGTAAGCTGCGGTAATCCTATTAAGCTATTTTTAGTAGTGATAAATGTAACGTTAAGAACTGTATGTAATTACGTTATCCTGAACTTGTTTCAGGATTTGTAGACTTGGGTAGCGAATTGCTAAAAACGGCTTGTTTATCCTTTCCACCAAGAGATGCTGAATCAAGTTCAGCATCTTTGATGCTAGTTAAGCTAGTTTCAGTTTTTCAATTTCTGTATTCACTAAAAGTATATCTTCTTTAGATAACTTAATATTTGCTGCTTGGGTATTTTGTATAGCTTGTTCTGCATTTCTGGCTCCTGCTAAGGCCACAGTAATACCAGGTTGGTCTATTGTCCATCTTAACACCAATTGGCTTAAACTTGCGTTTTTTTCCTGAGCCAAGGGAAGTAAGGTAGATAAGAATTGATTTACTTTAACCAAATTTTCTTTTTGGTATAACGGATGTTCCGCTCTATGATCTCCTTCGTTAAAATGATACCCCTCCTTTATTTTTCCGGTCAGTAAACCTCTTTCTAATGGACTATAAGCTAATATAGCTTTGTGATTTTCTAATACATAAGGAACAATTTCCTTTTCAATGGTTCTTCTTACCATACTGTAAGGAATTTGATTAGAAACTATATTTAAGGTTTTCTCAGCCTCAATCATTTGTTCAAGATTATAGTTGCAAACTCCAGCGTAACGCACTTTTCCGTCATTTATTAATTTAGAAATCGCTTCAAAAGTTTCATGTATAGGTGTGGTAATGTCTGGCCAGTGTATTTGGTAAAGATCAATGTAGTCAGTACCTAATCTTTTTAAAGAATCTTCGCATTCTTTGATGATACTTTCTTTCCCTGCATATTTATAAATATCTATATCTTCACCAGCGTTATTTTTGCTTTTAAATCCAAAATAGCCTTTAGCCAAATCCCATCTCATACCAAATTTAGTCAGTATTTGTATTTTATCCCTTCCAAGGTTTTTAACAGCTTTCGCCACTATAATTTCGCTATGTCCCTGTCCGTAAATAGGAGCAGTGTCAATAGATGTCATTCCTTCATCAAAGCCTGATTGGATAGCTTTTATAGCTTCGTTTTCGTCAGAACCACCCCACATCCAACCACCAGCAGCCCATGCGCCAAAAGCAATAGCAGAGAGCTTTAAATCGGTATTTCCTAATTTTCTGTATTCCATAATAGTTTTTTATTCAATCAAATCTAAGAAACTCAATAGTAAAAGACCCGATTAAAATGTTATCAAATCTTAAAAAGTAATGCGCATACCTCCAAAATAGGTTCTTTTTGCTGCCGGATTATAAAAACGGTTACCAAAAGCATTCAGGTCATTTCCTAAACTATAAGTCTGATTTAATACATTGTCAGCACCAAAATAAAATTGTAGTGTTTTATTGTTCAGCTTTTTTTTCCAGCCAGCTTTAAGCATTACTAAATGGTAATCGTCTGCAAAAATAGTCGCAGCATCGTTTAAAGATGTTTTTCCGTTGTATCTGTACTGACCAAAAAGAGATAAATTCTGAATGAAATTAATATTTAAAGCGTTCGAAAATGTGAATTTAGGCACTCCGGTAAGTCTATTTCCCGAATAGTTTTCAGTATTGACAACGTAATTAGTAAACTTAAAGTCAGAATAAGTAATTCCTGAGTTGAGGTTTACCGTGTTAATGAAAAAGTGATTTGCTTGGAAAAGTATAGCGTTAATTTGCCACTCTAAACCTTTCTGTTTTGTGCCACCAGCATTTATAAAATAAGATTCTGATTGCGGATTTACTCTCTTTACAATAGCGTTAGTCATATTGTAGTAGTAAACATTCACATCCATAAATAGAGTATGGTTGTTATTGTTTAACCTAATTCCCGTTTCGTAATTCCAACCTTCTTCGGCTTTAAGATCAGGATTAATAATAGCATCATCGGCCCTTACTTCTGCTGTAGTAGGTAAAGAATAACCTTTGCTTATAATTCCTCTGGCAGCAAGGTGAGGAGTGAGGAGGTAGGAAGCCGATATTCTGGGCATTAATATAGGATCAAAAGTTGTTTTTCCTTTATAAAGCTCAGTAGATTGAGGCATGTTCTCGAAATGCATATTTCCGAAATTAACACTTAAAGAAGCTTCTCCTTTAAACTTTTGCCCAAGTCTGAAAGCAAATCTGTTGAATATAAACTGGGTTTGATTCTTGAGTTGATCGGCTTTGGTTAAATCGCCCGCTGTACCGGCACTATTTTTATAATTGATGATGTCGGCACTTCCGTTTTGAAATTCCCAACCTATATTCCATTGATAATTAAAAGCATTTGTAGGTTTGTTTTTCAATTCCAGATAAGTGCGAAGAGAAAAAGAATTCTCTTTTCGGGTTTCGTAATTGGTAAAGAATGGATTCTTGAAGTCTGATATTATTCCAGATATAGAGATAACATGTTTGAAACGTTCTCCAAAATTTCGTTGATGAGATAAACCACCAAAAAACGTTTTATTGAAAATACCTACGCCAAGTTCACGAGCATTTGCTCTTGCAGCTTTGGGGTTTTCTTGCATTTGTGCTAATGTAAGGCCACCTGGTGTTTGGTAATTCATATCTGCGTAAAAACCTGAAAATTTGATTTCGCCTTTTTTGTGATATTGCCACCGTTGTTGCGTTTGTACAAACAGACGTTCTGTAGCGGTGTTAACACGATAGCCATCGCTTCTTTGGTAAGCCTGGTTAAAGCTCATGGAATGCTTTCCGTTTTTTATGTCCCCATTTACGTATTGAGAGAATTGTCCGTACGATCCACCATTTATCCCTCCTTCAAACCCTTGTTTTTCAGAAAAACTGTTGAGTAAGATTACTCCACCGGAATTGGCACCGAATAAACTTCCATCCGGACCTTTCAGAATTTCAATACTTCTTAATGTATTTTGGTCAATAAGATTTAAATAGGTATTGCCGCCTGCATCTGTCAAAGGAAAATCGTCATAATATACCTTTATGTTACGTACCCCGAAAGACGAACGTAATAAACTACCACGTATAGAAAGTCTGTAACTGCCAGGAGAACGTTCTTCCATTGTTATTCCACTAACATTATTTAATGCGGGTAATAAGGAGCTAGCAGTGCTTTCTCGGATGTTTTCTTTATGTAATCCGTAAGCAGATGATGGTAGGCTAATTAAGGGTTGTTCTTCTAAATAGGCAGATACCTTTACTTCGTTTAAGTGTTTTGTAGAATCTTGTATTTGAGCAAATGATGTCTTTGTTACTAACAGAACTATAATAGTAACGGAAAAAAACGATTTCATCAGTATATATTTATCGTATTATAATAATTAGGTCTTACGCTAGAAAATCGTAAATTAGGAAATATTGTTTGTTAACGCACATTTTTTTTAAAACTTATTTGTGTGTTTTGTGTTTGTTTAACCATTGGAACTATATTTTAACGTTTAATAATTAATTGGTAACCCCTAAAAATTTTTAGAAAAATTATGAAAAAACTAGCATTACCGGTTTTATGTGTAGCATTTTTGGCTGCTTGTACAAATAACCCTAAAGGAGATAAAGCACATACTACAGATGAAATAAGCGACACAATTAATGTGTTAGGCAATACTTATAATATTAATGCAGAACATTCTGTTGTTCGTTGGACTGGCAGTAAAGTTACCGGTTCGCATACAGGTACAGTTAAAATTCAAAGTGGACATATAGTGATTAGTGATGATAATAAGCTAGCTGGAGGTGATTTTACTATTGATATGCACTCTATTTTAAATGAAGATTTACAAGGTAACGATGAATATAAAAACAAACTGGAGAATCATTTAAAAAGCGATGATTTTTTTGCAGTAGAGGCAAACCCTATAAGCACATTTAAAATAACGGAAGTTAAAGATGCTACACCTCAAGGAGCACAGGTGTCTGGTAATTTAACGCTTAGAGGGGTTACTAAAAATATCAGTTTCCCAGTAGAAATTACCTCTAATACCGATAAAGCTTTTACTGCTAATGCAGATTTTAATATTAACAGAAAAGATTGGGGAGTGCAGTACGAAGGAATGAAAGACGATCTTATAGCTGATGAGATTAATTTTAAAATTACGCTTTCAGCGGATAAATAGTAAAGTTTTATATCATATAAATAGAAAGAGCGGTAAATCAATTGATTTACCGCTCTTTCTATTTATAANCCTGTCCTGTTTTTTCCAATAAACCGGTTTGCTTATCTCTTTTAAATACAATAATATTATCGGTATTTTGGTTGGCAACCAATAAAAAAGAATCTGTAGGATCAATAGCGAAATTTCGCGGATGCACCCCTAATGTTTTTTGAACACCAATTTTAGTTAGCTTTCCTGTTTTATGGTCAACCTTGAAAATTACAATTTCGTCTACAGAACCTCTGTTACTAACATAAAGGAAATTACCATCTTGAGATAAATGAATATCTGCACCTCCGTTTACACCTTTGAAGTCCTTATTGTTCATATTTATACTCTGTATCTCTTTCAGCCCATTTGAGGTGTGGTCATATACTATAACATGGCCATTAAGTTCGCCTACTAAATAAACCTTATTTCCTTTTTTGTTGAAAGTAAAATGTCTTGGTCCGGTACCAGCTTGTGTAGATATAAATGCTTGTTGAGTATTTGAGTTTAAAGGTTGCTTGCTGTTATTTTTGTAATCATATACAAATATTTTATCTGAACCTAAATCTGCTGAGTAAATTTTTTGTCCATCCGGAGAATTAACAACAGAGTGCGCGTGTGCTGATTTTTGTTCGGGTTTTATACTTTTGCCTTCGTGTTGTATCTGTTGACTAAGTTTACCTATCTCTCCATTTTCTTTAATTGGAAAAATGCTTATACTACCACTGCTATAGTTTGCTACAACCAAATTCTTCTCGTCTTTGGTAAGCGTAATATAACAAGGATGTTGCCCTTTTACTTTTTCTTCATTAATAAGAGTCAGTTTTCCCGATTTTTTATCAAAATCAAAAGCATATACACCACCTTCAAAATTTTCGCTAACACTAAATACTTTATCTCCTTTTTTATTAATGGTTAGAAAAGAGGGATTCGATATGTTTTCCGTGTGACTAACAGGTGTTAGTGAGCCATTATTTGTATCAAACTCATATACAAAAATTCCTTTTTGTTGGGTTTTGGTATAGGTGCCAATGAAAAGAAAATACTTATCAGATTTTTTTGCCAAAACGGGTAGGCTAATTATAGAAGAAAAAGCCAATAGTAGTATAAGAGATGTTTTTTTCATTCTCAAATATACTATAAAATCTATGTTTTTATACTAGTGTTTAATAATGTATTCTGTTTGTTATGAGTTAATTGCGTGAAGAAAATTGTTTTCTGCTTTTTCTTCATTCAAGAATACAGATCGATAATTGTTAGTGTTATTTCCGTTAATGAATATGCAAGTCTTTCCTTTTATTATTTCAATAATTTCAGATGTTAATTCTACCGGAACCGCAGGACATCCCTGACTTCTTCCTAATCTTCCATGTTGGTCTATAAAATTTTTACTTACGTAAGAAGCGCCATGTATTACTATGGCCCGGTCTCTTGCTAAATTATTAACTCCTCTATCATAACCGTCCAGTCTTAAAGAAAGACCATGTTTACCTAAATAAGTTTCATTGGTGACATAAAAACCTAAGCTACTTTGGTTAGATTCAGCAATATTAGAAAATCTGGTAGCTAAATCATCTCCACTACCTCTGCCATGCGCAACATAGGTGTTCAAAAGCATCACTTTGTTTTTTAGATCAATAATCCACATTCTTTTTTCTTTGCTTGATTTAGAGAAATCAATGATGGTAAGAACCTCTTTTTCTCGGTTAAGATGTTTTTCCTGTTTAAGATTAATAAAACCTGTTAACGCTTTTTCAAATACTGGAAAAGTTAGTCCAACCTGTTGTAAGCCTATGGAACTGTATATGTCTGTCAGGTACTTATCAAAAGAAGGATTCTCACTTTGTGTAGCTACTGTCGTAATTGCAGTCGAATCAGTATTTAATTGTTTATGATGGGAGTTTACATTTGTCCAGCTTATAAAGGAAATGATGAATAATAAGGCTAAAGGGAGTAAATAAATTAGTGAAATTTTTTCTAATTTCTTCAAGTCTTTCTTCATATCACAAATCTTCTTTAAAACTTTTTTACTTGAAAATTCTTTTAAATACCCTATAAATAAATATAGAAGTATGTTTTATACAATGCATTAATAACTAGGTTAATATACGTTGTTTTTTCTGATTTATTATAAAGCGAATAAAAAAATTACGAATAATTAGGAATGGTGAAAGATACTGTCGTACCTTTACCTACAGTGCTATTAATAAAAATATTACCTCCACTTTTTAATACCAGCTCTTTACAGAAAAACAGGCCAAGGCCAGTGCCTTTTTCTTTTCTGGTACCTAATGTGCTTGCTATTTGCCCATCAAAAAGTGATTGTAATTGCTCTTCTTTAATACCCACTCCCTGATCTGTAATATTTACAGTAATGCAGCCTTTTTCTTCGTGTGAAGAGATAATTATTTGTTGATAATCATTGGAATATTTTATAGCATTAAGAACCAGATTTCTAATGATGATGTTTGTAAGTAAAACATCAATAGCTACTACACGATTTTTGTCTGTTTCATTTAATATGGTAATGTTCTTTTCTTTGGCAAAATGACGGAGTGTTTCTAGTCTTTCATCGATAAAATGATGCAAGTTTTTTGTTGTGATTTTTAAGTTAAAACCTTTCAACTGAGATTTTGCCCAAATCAATAAACTATCTAGAACCTGAGTGGTGTCTCTTACATTATTGGAGATTTTAGGCACCAACTTAGCAAGTTCTTTCTCATCTATAAGATTATTCTCTATAAGTTCAAGAATAGATGTTAGGTGTGATAAAGGCTTTCTAAGATCATGGGATATAATAGTGAATATTACATCTTTATATTCATTAAGGTTTGCTAAATCTTTAGACTGTTTATCTATTTCTTTCCGATGTTCTTCTATTTCCTTGTTTTTTAAAGTAAGATCCTGATTTACCTTTTTTAGATTGTTATGGTTTTTTATGTTATTTAAAGAAAGTAGTGCCAGACTAGTTAAAAGAAGTATGGAGAAAAAGATTACAATTTTTTGCTTTTCAATCTTAATCATTAATGCTTCTTTTTGTTTAGTAACCTTGATTTCGTTAATTTTACGAGCTTGGTTAATATCCAAATTAGCTGATAGTTCTGTGATATTATTTACATGAGATTCATAAGTGTTTACCCTGTTTAGTTCATGGATATCTTCCTGTATTTGATAAGCTTTAGCGAATAAACCTTGTTGGGCATAAGTCTCTTTTAATTGAGTTAAAAGAATGACTCTGATAGGAACCATATTGTTTGCTTTTTTCAATTCAAGCGCTTTTGTTGCCGTTTTTTCAGCTTGTTTAAAGAGTTTCTGACTGTTATAGAGCTTTACCAAATAAGCAGAAGAATACATAATACAGTAGGAGAGGTCTTCCTTTTGGGCTATATTGTATCCTTTTTTTATCCAAACCTCAGCCTCCTCGTAATTTTTTTGTCGAATAAGAACCCGCCCCCGGTCTGTATACGATATGCTGAGTAAAAAATAATCTCTCTCTTTTATCTCGTGTTGTAGTTTGATAGCCTTATCTATATATATTTTAGCCAGTTTTATGCTGTCCATATTTAGATAAACATTATTAAGACCAACATAAGCATAGCTTAAAGTAGAATCATCCCCATTTTCTTTAGACAATTTAATACTCTTGTTAAGATACTCTATTGCCTTACTGTATATTTTTATGGAATTGAAAACCTGGCCTATGTTGTTGAGATGAAGAGCGAATTCATCTGGATTATTTAATGTCCTATCAATTTCATATGATTTAATATAAAATTTTACAGCATTGCTATAGTCGCCAATATAATCACTAATAATACCCATATTGGTGTAGATATTAGCCATGGCGTTAAGGTCATTTATTTCTTCATATTTTTTTAGTGAACTTTTGTAGTTTTCTATTGCCAGTTCAGACTTTTGCCCTAAATCATAGCTATAGGCAATATTAAAAGAACAATCAGCATCCCGTTGCTTATTGTTTAATTTAATATAAATGTTCTGTGCTTTTTGGTAATATTCTATTGCCTTATCGTAATTCCTCTCGTCAAAAAAAGCTTCGGCCATTAAAAAGAAACTTTTAGCAATACCATTTTTGAAATCTAAGGCTTTAGCTATTTTAAAAATCTCAATTGTTTCTGTTTTGTAGTTTCGTTTGTCTTTTTTTGAGGCTATTTCATCAAGGTACACACTTACTTCAGTACTGTCGTAAGTAGTTTCTTGCGACAATGTTTGATTTATCGTAGTTTTTGGGATGACAGCTTTGTTTATACTAAGGCTATTAGCTGATAATTGTAAGCTGAAAACTAAAAAAATAAAAGTTAGTGCGTTATTTAACATTAATTTCGATTTGAAATTAATAAAAAAACAATTCGAATGAAAAGTTAATTTAAAAAATTTCGTTTTGATATCTGTGCTTTGTTTTTTTTGCAAAAACATTAAGATAATCTGATTTGCTTATTTTTATGTTGTATTAAGGTTTTAATGACTTTGAACCGTGTTTTTTTTAAGCTGTATAACAGTTACTTAATGTCTTTTTTGAATTTTTTGTTACTAAAAGTTTGCAGAAATAAAATCATTTAGTACTTTTGCACCACATTAAACAACAGGGTTTATTTCCTAAATGTTTAAGGGAAGATTCCGTAGCTCAGCTGGTAGAGCATTACACTTTTAATGTAGTGGTCCTGGGTTCGAATCCCAGCGGGATCACAAAAAAAAGCAACTTCAAAAGAGTTGCTTTTTTTGTTTATCCATGGAATGAGAAGCTCAGTACGATCCGCAGAAAATCAACTTGACAAAGGAATGGGAGTATTTGAAAGAATTAAATCATTCATAGGAAAATATAAACCAACTTCATCACCAAAAATAATAGCCATCAGTGGTGCTACAAGAAAGTATCCGGAATGACTTACTAAAACAGCATGGTTATGCACAATCTACTTCATGATTTTATAAATCCCCATTTTTCAGATAGTAAAACTGCTATTCCGTAATTTATTTTAGTGCGTTTTTAGCTGCGTTTTTGGATATTTGTACATGGCTCTATTTATAACTTTAGATAATGTCTATAAATTGTACAATCTCGATCCTTCAAAAAAGACGGAAGGGATAATTGTGCTTAGTCAACAAAATGGTCCCAATAAGGAATATACAAGTCACAGTCGTCTGTTTGATGGCTTATTACTAGGGTTCATGGTACAAGGATCCATGAAATCGCACATCCATTTTTTAGAGTATGAGATAAACACGGGCGATATTGCTATTTTACAACCGCAGTTGATGATCGAAACAAAGTCATTGAGTGAAGATGCAGAAATAGTAACAATTGGTCTATCATTGGATTTTATTACAGAATTTCCCATTCTACGTGAGTTTGTAATGAATAATGAAATCAGGTGGCAACCCATTATCAGGCTTCAACCTGAAGACATGAAGCTCCAAAATGAATTGTTGACACTTATACAAAGCTTCTATCATAAAAAACCGAGTCCTAATAAAACACAAATGCTACGGCATCTTGTTATGGTTCTAATTAGCATGATTTCTGAAGTATATTCTGATTTACCGAATAACAAAAGTGTTGTAAAAAACCGAACACATGAGATTATAGACGATTTTTATCTCCTAATTTCAAAGCATGCTCACCAACAAAGAAACGTTGCATTTTATGCTGAAAAGCTACATTTAACACCACAATATCTTTCTTCTTTCCTGAAACAGAAAACCGGAAAATCTGCATTACAATGGATTGATCATATCACCGTTCTACATGCTAAAACATTATTAAAATCTTCTAATTTATCCATTAAAGAAATTAGCAATGAACTTCATTTCGAAGAAACAAGTATCTTTTGCAGATACTTTAAAAGAATAGTAGGCGTGTCGCCAAAAACGTATAGAAACGAAGAATAATATATCCGTTTACAGATCGCTGAGCATGATTAGCTTTCAAATCGTACCTAAACGCCCTTAAATTGTCAATACTATCTTTTTATCGCTGTTTAATTTTACAGCATGAAAAAAACAGATAAAAAGGCAGCTATTGGATTTATATTTATCACGTTGTTGATTGATATTACAGGTTGGGGCATCATACTTCCCGTAGTCCCTAAACTCATTGGAGAACTTATCCACAGTGATCTTAGTGAAGCAGCAAAATATGGAGGCTGGCTTGGCTTCGCTTATGCTATTACGCAATTTATGTTTGCACCTATAGTAGGCAATCTCAGTGATCAATATGGAAGACGTTCAATTATTTTAATCTCTCTTTTTGGATTCGCTATTGACTATATACTATTAGCACTTGCGCCTTCCATTGCTTAGTTATTTTTTGGAAGAATCATCGCCGGTATTACTGGAGCAAGTATTTCAACAGCTAGTGCCTATATAGCCGACATATCCACCGATGAAGATAGAACCAAAAATTTCGGCTTAATAGGTGCAGCTTTTGGACTAGGGTTTATTATAGGTCCGGTAATTGGTGGTTTGCTTGGACATTATGGAGCAAGAGTTCCCTTTTACGTTGCTGCTATATTATGCATGATGAATTTTCTTTATGGATTATTTATACTACCAGAAAGTTTAGAAAAAGATAAACGTCGACCATTTAATTGGAAACGAGCAAATCCTATTGGAACATTTAATTTTTTGAGAAAACAATCAAAAATATCAAACCTTGTGGTTGCTTTAATTTTGGTCTATGTCGCTCTTCATGCTGTACAAAGTAACTGGCATTTCTTTACCATGTATAAATTTAATTGGACAGAACGAACCGTAGGCTTATCACTTGGTTTGCTTGGATTCGTACAAGGAGTTCTAATAAGATGGACAATCCCAAAATTAGGAGAACAGAAAAGTGTATATTTTGGGTTGCTATTCTATGCCTTGGGCTTCATGCTATTTGCATTTACCAATCAAGGTTGGATGATGTTTGTTTTCCTTATCCCATACTCTTTAGGAGGAATCTGTGGACCGGCACTACAATCAATCATCAGTAAAAATATTCCTTCAAATGAACAGGGCGAACTTCAGGGAGCATTAGCAAGTTTAGTAAGTGCTACTTCTATTATAGGTCCTCCAATGATGACCAACCTGTTCTATTACTTTACACATGACCAAGCGCCATTTGAATTTTCAGGAGCACCATTTTTTCTGGCATCCATTTTAATGTCTATTAGTGCAATTATTATATATTTTGCTTTTCAACAAAAAAGTAAACCGTAATCTGAAAAATAAAAATGCAGCAATCCGAAGAGGTAGCTTTAAGCATCTCCGATTCTTATAATTTTTCTTTTAAAATAGATTATTGAATTTAGGATTTAACAACTCCCGGCTTATCAATATTTGGAGTAGCTATATCCAAGCTTTTTAATATCCTTTAGTTGGTGTAATTGTCTTAAATCTTCATTTTATAGTGAAGGTTTTTTCTGTACCCCCAACCCACTACCTCCCTCTAAACCCATTAGGAGTCATGCCCGAGCAGCGTTTAAAATACCTGCAAAACAGCGAAGCATCTCCGAAATTCAGTTCATTGCTGATCTCGTTCACCGACAAAGTTGTCGATTTCAGTAAAGACTTTGCGTGCATCATCACCACATGTTCAATCCACAGCGTAATCGGTTTGCCCGTATGCAGTTTCACCAGAGACGTCAGGTATTGCGGCGAAAGATGCAGCCGGTCAGCGTAAAACGACACACTCCGTTCGCGGCGGCAAAACTGCGAAAGCAACGTATAAAAATCATCAATAATCTCATCCTTCCGGCTTTTCACCACACCCCGTTCCTGCGACAAAGAAGCGTAGGCACCCGACAAAGAAGCAATCAGCGCAAAAATAAGATACTGCAGCACCGTCTTTTTCGCCGGCAAGCCCTCCGTAGCATAATAGCTCCGCAAGAGCGAAACAAAGTCCTCCGACAAATGATGACCCAGCTCCGAAGGGCAGATCACCGGATGCCAGCGAATCTCATTATTCGTAATAAAATCACGCAACACCGGAAAGGCACTGATAAAATCCAGCGACATCGCAATCGAAACCAGTTCCAGATCGTCAGAAACCCGCACCGGATCAATCACCAGCTGCGGCAATACCACCGCCACAGAACCCGCCTCCATCACATACTCCGTAAAATTAATCTGTGCCGACAAACTCCCCGCAAAACAATACGAAATCAGCAACCCATCAAACTGATGGCGAAAACCCGCATAGGGTTCCTGCAAACGATGCACATTATCCAGAATAGCAATCCCGTCCACGCGGAGCGGCATCTCCACCTGGTGCATCTCGTAAATCCAGTCAATCGTAAGAAAATGCGGCATCATACCCAAAGATACAAATAGATAAAAAATGCATATTCAGACAACCGTCCAAAAACAGCAAAAAGAATACTGAAACATCATTTTTTGACAATGAAAAGAAAAAGTACCTTACAAAATGCACAAAAAAATAGAGGAAATGATAATACAAGAACACAGCAGTATCCGTAAATTTGTAAAGCACAGCCACAACATCCGCTAACAACCCGCAAAAAAGAAGAACATGCAGAGAGCCAGCAACAGTACCACCCGATTTTCCGACCGCGTAGCAGACTACGTACGGTACCGGCCGCATTATCCCGAAAGCATGACCGCAACGTTGCAGGAAGCCGGAATCCTCGACCGCAATACCATTGTAGTCGACATCGGATCAGGAACGGGACTCTCCTCAGAACCCTTTCTCCGCTTCGGAAATACGGTGTATGCCGTAGAACCCAACCAGGAAATGCGTGAGGCCAGCGAAGCATTGTACAGCAACTACGCTAACTTTAAAGCAGTAAACGGCAGCGCAGAAGCAACAATATTGCCGGCAGCTACCGCCGATCTGATTTTTTGCGGACAAGCCTATCATTGGTTCGACCCCAGGAAAACCCGGGAAGAATTTACACGCATCCTGCGGCCGGGAGGCAGCATTGTACTGGCCTGGAATGAACGCAGCACCACCGACCCTTTACAGCAGGAATACGAACAATTGCTGCGCACCCACGTTGCCGAGTACAGCCGTGTTACCCAGAGAAATATCAACAGCGAACAAATTTGTTCGTTTCTACAGCCCTTTCCGATGCAGGTAATTGCCTTGGAAAACAGCCAGGAATTTGACCTCGAAGGACTCAAGGGGCGCATGCTCTCCTCGTCCTACAGTCCGAAACCGGGCGAAGCAACCTATTCTGTTGTAATGGAGGGATTGGAGCAGCTGTTTGAAAAATACCAGAACAATGGACACCTCACCTTCAGGTACGACACCTTATTATACATCGGAAACGAAAAAAACGCATGATTTTACCTTTTGAACCCTACAATCCGGCCTGGAAAAACCAGTTTAATACCCTGAAAGAGGAACTGGAAACCTTGCTGCAACCGATAAAAGCAAGTGTAGAACACATTGGCAGCACTTCGGTAGAAGGACTTGCTGCAAAACCGCTGATCGATATTCTGATAGGGCTGGAAAACGAAGCCGATCTGGACAAAGTGCCGGCGTTGCTGCAGGGAAAAAACTATGTGTATTATGAAAAATACAACGAGGATATGCCTTACAGGCGTTTTTTTGTGGCATTAACGGACCAGCCGGAAAAACTGGGTGTTCCGGCGCACATAGGACCGGACGATGAAATTCCGCTGCGGCTGCACGACCACAGCCTGCGGATAGCACACATTCATACCATCCCACAACGGTCCGGACACTGGCTGCGGCACATTGCTTTTAGGGAGTACCTGCGGACACACCCGGCGGTAAAAAACGAATACCAGGCACTGAAAGAAAAACTGGTACAGCAGGAGTGGGAAGACGGCAACGATTACAACGAAGGGAAAGACGCATTTTTAAAAGAATACGAAAAAAAAGCAGTAACATGGTACCACAACCAATAAGCGTAAACCAGCAGGAAATCCACATCAACGGAAGTGCTTACACGCTGTGCGTTGCGTACCAGAATCAGCCGCAACTCCGGGAGCAACTGAATGCCATGACCCGTACCTTCTGGGGTTTTGATTTTGAGAACTATTACCAGTCGGGATACTGGGACAACAGCTGCCAGTTGTATTCTTTATTTAAAGATGATAAGATAGTGGCACACACCACAGTAAGTTTGTTTACTTCAAGCTGGGGTAAAACACCAAAAACGCTGTTACAGATAGGAACGGTAATGACGGATGAGGCGTGGAGAAACAGAGGATTGAGCCGTTTTTTGATGGAACACATCCTGAAAATATACAGCGGTAAAACAGATGGAATACTGCTGTTTGCCAACGAAACGGTCTATGATTTTTACCCTAAATTTGGCTTAGTTCCCGTACAAGAATACCAGGCAGTAATACAGGCAGTACCCCAAAAAGAACACGAAAAAAACTTAGTAAGACCATTAAATTTTTTAGTATCGGAAGACCTTCGTTTATTTGAACAAGCCGTACAAACAGCGGTGCCCAACAGCGTATTCCCGTTGCAAAGTCAGGCCCTGCCGTTCTTTTACTGTGTAGCCAATCCGGAATTTGGGTTCAGCAATGCCGTGTATTATGTAGAAACTTTACAATGCGTTGTAGTGATGCAGGAAGAGGAGGGGATTCTGTACATTCATGAACTATTTGCCCCGCAGGAAATAGAGTTGCACCAACTGATAACAGCCCTGACGGGCGAAAAGAAGCAGGAAATCCGCTTAGGTTTTACACCCCTTAACGGAACAGTTGAATACCAGCCTTATGAGGAAGACGACCTCCGGCTGTTTGTATCCGAAAACCTGCATGCGTTCTTTGAAAACCAACCACTGATGGTACCCGTACTGTCGCATACCTGATTAAAAAAACATCAGATACGGGCGCGGATGCGGCTCAGCGACACGGGAGAAATACCAAGAAAGGAAGCAATGTCCTTCAGTTTTACCCGTTGAAACAGTTCAGGCTGCGAGCTCAGCAATTTCAGGTAACGTTCCTCGGGCGACAGCAGAATATAATCCAGGTGGCGCTCTTCAGAAAGAATACTTTCATGCTCAGTAACCACCCGCGACCAGTTCGCAATGTCAATAAACTGACGGTACAACTGCTGCATACCGGCTACATCAATGCGCAGCAATTGGCAATCTTCCAGCGCCTGAAAATTTTCGTAGCCCCTGCGCTGGTAAAAATAGCCATAAGAAGAGGTCACAATATCGCCCTCCCGCGCAAACCAGAAAGTCAGTTCCCGTCCGTCGGTATGCACAAACTCGCGTAAAATACCTTGCTGAACAATATAAGCATTGCGTTCCAGCCGGGTGTCGGAAATCAGCAACTCGTTTTTCTTCAGCGATACCGGCGTCAGCAACTCCAGCACCCGTTCCAGCGCATCGGCAGAAAGCAGTTCAACAAACGGAATACGGTACATATGTTTCATCATCACAAAATAAAACCATCAGCATACATCAAAAATAAACAAAAAAAGAAGGGAAAGGGCGGAGCAGAGGGGAAGAATATAACACACAGCGTCCGCCGATAGTAAGTAGCAAACCATAAATACAGAAGCATGAACCTGAAAGAAATAGCAGCCCAACTGGCAACACCCGTACTGCTGAACGATTATGTGGCTTACGGAGACGTAGCGGCAGCGATAGAAACCGCAGACGGAACAATTTATACCGGCATTAGCATAGACACCGCCTGCTCGCTGGGACATTGTGCGGAACACAGCGCCGTATCTGAAATGCTGAAACACGGGGAATACCGCATAAAAGCCGTAGTAGCAGTAGATAGCAAAGGAAATGCGATGTCACCTTGTGGAAGATGCCGCGAGTTGATGAGCCAATTAGCGGAAGAGAACAAACACGCCCGCATAGAGGTGCGCAACGGAATTTTTAAAACGCTGGAAGAATTACTGCCTTTTGACTGGAAAACGACCGCAGAAGAACAACGGTAACTGTCCGAAATAAAAGTAGAAATAAGGGATACATCCTGACGATTTAATTACCCGTTGGAAGACGCTTTTTCCTACCTTTATCAGACAACAAAAAACAATACCATCATGCAACAACGAATAGACATCTCCGAAACAGCTGCCGGAGCCTACAACAGAGTACTGGCGCTTGAAAATTTTATTCAGGCATCCCAACTCTCCAAAACACACCTCGAATTAATCAAAATCCGCGCATCGCAAATCAACGGCTGCGCATTCTGTATCAACATGCACACGCAGGACGCCCTGAGTCAGGGAGAAACAGCACAGCGCATATTCCTGTTAAACGCCTGGAAAGAAACGGAATTATTTACGGAAGAAGAGCGGGTAGTGCTGGCCATGACGGAAGAAATTACACTCATCAGCCAGAGCGGATTAAGCGACAGCACGTACGAAGCGGCGTCCAGGCTGTTTGACGAGGAATACATTGCCTTAATTATTATGACGATTGTTACCATTAACGCCTGGAACAGAATAGCGGTTAGTACCAACAGAACCGTAAAATAATACGGAACAACAGGGCCGGAAGTTTAAATATCAACAAATGAGCAGTAAGTATCAAACAATAAACACAGAAGAGTGGAAGCGGAAAGAACATTTTGCGGCCTATCGGGGACCGGTAAAATGCGGGTTCAGCCTGACCGTAAAACTGGATATTTCGCCATTGATTCCCTTTGTAAAAAAACAGAGTTATAAATTTTATCCGGTGATGATTTACCTGCTCACCAAAGCCGTAAACCAGCATCCGGAATTTAAAATGGCCATGAAAGCGGGCGAACTGATTGTCTGGGACAGGGTAGAACCGGTGTACACCGTGCTGCATCCGGAAACGGAAACCTTTTCGGCACTAACGTCCCGCTGTACCGGAGAACTGGACGAGTTTATAAAAGTGTATGATGAGACAACAGAACGGTACCGGAACGACGGGCGGTTTTTTCCGGAACAGGCTCCCGAAAACCATTTTAACATTTCGGCAATTCCCTGGATACATTTCGACAGTTTTAACCTGAACATAGCCGATTTTACGGATTACTTTGCACCCAGTTTTACCATCGGGAAATACCAGACAGATAACAACAAAATAATGCTGCCGCTGGCCATACAAGTCCACCACGCAGTATGCGACGGAATCCATGTCGCCAAATTGATCAACACCTTGCAGGAATACTGTACCCATTCTGACCAGGTATAATACGTCTAAAAAAATACAAGATGCAGATACGAAACTTAAGCACACAAGACAACCCGGATTTAGTGCAGGCGATTAACGGAGCTTTTGCCGATTACATAGTTCCTTTTCAGCTGAATGCAGCACAATTGCAATTTAAAATGGCAACAGAAAACATTGTACCGGAATGGTCTGTCGGTGTGTTTGAAGGAGAACAGCTGATTGCCTTTATCATGCATGGAGTGCGGACAACAGCGGGAAAAACGGTTGTATATAATGCCGGAACAGGAGTACTGCCCGCATACCGCGGAAAAGGACTGGTGGGCAAAATGTACGAATACATGCAGCCATTTTTTGAGGAAAACAAAGTACAGCAATTGGTACTGGAAGTAATAGAAGGCAACCAATCTGCCATCCGCGCCTACGAAAAAAACGGATTCACTATTCAGCGAAAACTGTTGTGTTTTGATGGAGAATTAAAGGTACAACCAACTTCGGCAACAGCCTCTGTCCGGCCATTAACGGAATTTCCGTAGGAAGCATTTCAGGCCTTTTGGGACATTGCGCCCAGCTGGCAAAGCGCCATAGAAAGTATGGAGGTAGCACAGCCAGCGGCAGTAGGTGCTTTTATAGCAGCAGAATTGGTGGGCTATGTACTGTTTAACCCGGTGAACAAACGCATCTATCAGATAGCAGTAGCGCCCCGGCACCGCCGGAAAGGCATCGCCACGCAGCTATTGGCAGCCGTACAACAGCAACTCCCGGATACAAAGGTGCAACTGAACAACATGGACGAAGCTGCCGAAAACCTGAAACTGTTGTTGGAAAAACATGGCCTGACCAACGATATTAACCAGTTTGAAATGAGGAAAACTTTTTGAACAAGGAGATATTTAACTATGAATTTTTGAACGATGAACTGTTTTTAATGATAAACTATAGAACTATAAACTATGAATTATTGGACTGTGAGCTATTTAGCTATGAATTTGTTCATCATTCTTCGGTTCCAAGTTCATTGTTGTTCCCGTTCCAAGTTCATAGTTATTTCGTTCCTCATTCATAGTTTTTCCCGTTTCTCATTAAAAAAAGTCAACAACATGATCACCATTGCCGCTTATCAGCCCCAGTATTTTAACGCCCTTACAGCATATCGTTTAGAGGGAGAGCAGTCGGAATATTCCAGGATCCCGTACGAGGTACTCAACGACCCGTACATGATGGAAAACAAGCAGCGTTTTCAGTACTGCATATTGGTAGACGAAGAACCAGCCGGACTTTTCTGCCTCGATTTCACAGAAGACCGTTTTGACTATACCAGTAACAGCCATGCCGTATTATTGCGGTCGCTGTCCGTAAACCCCGCATTTCAGGGAAAAGGAGTAGCAAAAGCCGCCATGCTGCAACTGCCCGCATTGGTAAAGCAAGATTTTCCCGGCACCACAGAAATCGTGTTCGGCGTTAACCAGCAAAACACCGGCGCCTATCGGCTGTACCTTAAAACCGGCTATCTGGACTCAGGCAAGGAATACAACGGAATAAAAGGACCGCAGTATGTGATGTATAAACGGGTTTGAACGAGGAGTAACTATGAATTATAGAACTATAAATGATGAATTATGAACTGGTTTTAACAATGAACTATAGAACTGTTTTTAATGATGAACTATAGAACTATAAACTTTGAATAACAATGGATTATGAACTGGTTTTAACAATGAACTATAGAGCTATAAACGATGAATTATTGGACTGTGAGCTATTTAGCTATGAATTTGTTCATCATTCTTCGGTTCCTAGTTCATAGTCGTTTTTCGTTCCTTGCTCATCATTCTTTCATTCATAGTTCATAGTTGTTTCAGTTCAACATTCATAGTTCATTTAGTTTATCATTATTCAACATTCTTTTGGAGTTTTCGATAATTATCTTTAAATTAATAATAAAGAGGATTTTAAACCAGAAAAATAAACCGTTGTTCACTGTGGATTTTGGAAGTATTAATGATGAATTCTTAAACAATAAATTATGAATGATTAACCGTTTTTAGAGATGAACTACTGAACGATTAACTATGAGCTATGAATTATTGAACTATAAACTGTGAATTTGTTCCTCATTCATCATTCTTTCAGTTCATTGTTCATCATTATTTCATCGTTCATCGCTATTTTCATTCATCATTATTATCCAAGTTCATACAACCACTTAAAAACCTGAAATATGAATCAAAAAGACATTTTAAAAGAAAAATCGTTCTCCTTTGCTATTAAAGCTGTGGCTCTTTACAAGTATCTGCAGGAAGAGAAGCGGGAATTTATCATCAGCAAACAATTTTTACGAAGCGGGACTTCTGTTGGTGCTAATATCCGCGAAGCAAAAAATGCCCAGTCGCCAAAAGATTTTGTACATAAGTTGCACATTGCCCAGAAAGAATGTGACGAAAGCTTGTACTGGCTCGAATTAATGTCGGCAACTAACTACATCGGCTTGCAGGAATACGAAAAGGTAGCCTGTGAAGCATCGGAAATCCTCAGAATAATAAAAAGCAGTATTCTTACAGTAAAACAGAAAATGAAATGAGTTTTAACTATGAACTACTGAACAATGAACTATAGAACAATAAACAATGAACTATAGAACAATAAACTATGAATTTGTTTATCATTCTTCGGTTCCTAGTTCATCATTTTTTCATTCATCGGTTCATCATTCATAGTTATTTTCGCTCCTAGTTCATCATTCATAGTTATTCCCGTTCATCATTATCAAAGTTCCTCATTCATAGTTATCAAAGTTCATAGTTGTTCTCATTCATCATTATTTCCTCGTTTCTTTCTTCTTTTAACTTAGCTTTGTCTATACAACAGATGTTTTGTCGAAATGTAAATTTATGAGAGCAGGATTTTTTCAATACGATGTTATTTCCAAAGATAGGGATGCAAATTTAGAGTATATCGCATCCAAACTAAGAACAGAGCAATTTGATTTATTGGTACTACCCGAGTTATTTACCTGCGGATATGCTTTTGATACGCGGGAACAGCTTTTACCGTTTGCAGAGACACTGGATAACAGCGAAACTATACGAAGATTAACTGCGGTAGCAGCCTTATGTGGAGGGTGCATAACAGGAACCATCCCGGAGTTATGCGAAGGATTATTATACAACACAGCCATTGTTGTAAACGATACAGGATTAATTGCGTACCAACGAAAAATACATTTACCCGATTACGAAAAACGCTTATATACATCGGGCGAAGCGATTAAGGTGTGTAAACATAAAGATATTACCATTGGAATAATGACCTGTTTTGATTGCTGGTTTGCTCCCTTAGGTGCTAAGCTCAAGCTCCAGGGGGCCGAGGTTGTTTGTCATTCAGCCTGTTTTGGTGGAGATGTGACACCTCGTATTTTACCCATCAGAGCTTTAGAAAATCAATATTTTGTAATAAGTTGCAACAGGGTAGGAGGAGAACTGTTTGAGGGCATTTGGGAAAGCTATCGTGGCGAAAGCCAGATTATAGATGTAGATGGTAACATTTTGTATAAAGCCGGAAATGAGGAAGAACTCGTTTTTGTCAACATCGATCTTAAGGAAGTCGGAAATCCCCGATTCGGCAGCCTGATCACCAGTGATTTTACTTCAGAACATGAAAAATACAGGATAGATATTTTTTAACTATGAGCTATAGAACTATGAACTACTGAACAATGAGCTATGAATTTGTTCATCATTCTTCGGTTCCTAGTTCATCATTTTTTCATTCATCGGTTCATCGTTCATAGTTATTTTCGCTCCTAGTTCATCATTCATAGTTATTCTTGTTCATCATTATCAAAGTTCCTCATTCTTTCGTTCATCATTCATAGTTATCAAAGTTCATAGTTCTTCCCGTTCCTCATTCTAAAAAAACTTGTGTAGTTGAAATTGATATCGTAATATTGCAATATTAAAATATATAAAAATGGGAGTAACACGTTCAGAAATATTTAGTGATGCGCAAAATCAGCTTGCCTCTTTGTTTAAAGTATTGGGGCATCCAGCGAGGATTGCTATTCTGCAACAGATTATCAACCGGAAAGCTTGTATCTGCAACGATCTGGTCGACGAGCTCGGACTGGCGCAGCCTACCATTTCCCAGCACCTGAAAGAACTGAAAAACATAGGAATTATTCAGGGGACTATAGAAGGAAAGGCGGTGTGTTATTGCATCGACGAAACAGTGTGGCGGGCATTGCAACAGCAGTTTAATGACTTTTTTAATCAGGATGTGCTGGCCAGCGGAGAATGCTGTTAAGGCATTTTTTTGATTCTCAATATCGTTATATCGCAATATGATGATTTGATAAATTGTAAATACTTAAAAACAACATATATGACACTCGAACAAATAAAAGCGGTTTTACCGGCTTTAGACAACGTAGAATTCCAGTTGGAGAACGGAACTTTTGTGCCCGAACATTTTCATGTAACCGAAGTAGGTGTTATCACCAGAAATTTTATCGATTGCGGCGGTGTTATCCGTCACGAAAAGGTGGTTAACTTTCAGTTGTGGAACGCCGATGATTACGAACATCGTTTAAAACCCGGAAAATTGCTACACATTATCCGCCTGTCGGAAGAAAAACTGGGGATTGAAAACGCCGAAATAGAGGTGGAATACCAGAACGAAACCATCGGGAAATACGATCTGGACTTTAACGGGAAGCATTTTCTACTCAAAAACAAGCAAACTGCCTGCCTGGCACAAGATGCCTGCGGAATTCCGTCAGTAGCACAAACACCGGTATCCGGCAATTCAAGTTGTACTCCCGGATCAGGCTGCTGTTAACCCCAATAATCTGTAACATACGATGTACACAAAACTAACTGAAACGATTGAAAGGGAGATTCTGACCCGAACAATTAGCGAGGAGCGTAAAAAGGCGTTACAACCGCTGACAGAATATATCAGGCAAAAAAGAGAAAGTGGCGCTGCACTGAACCTTCATTTTATTTGTACGCATAATTCGCGACGGAGCCATCTTGCACAGCTATGGACACAGGTAGCGGCGGCTTATTATGGTGTGCCGGGTGTAACTTGTTATTCCGGCGGAACGGAAGCGACAGCGCTTTTTCCTCAGGTGGCAGCCACGCTGACCGAGCAAGGATTTCACATTGTTAAGATTGCGGAAAGCGATAATCCGGTATATGCTATTAAATACGATGAAAATGCCGCTCCTCTTATTGGTTTTTCGAAACTATACGATCATCCTTACAATCCGGTATCCGCTTTTGCAGCAATTATGACCTGTTCGCAAGCCGACGAAGGATGTCCGTTTATTGTCGGAGCAGAACAAAGAATTCCCATTCCTTTTGACGATCCGAAAGAAGCAGACCATACCCCTCAGCAAACCGCTGTATATGCAGAAAGAAGCCTTCAGATAGCTGCGGAAATGTTTTTAACTATGAAAAATGTTTAACTGATTAATGATTAATGATGAGTGATGAACTGATTAACTATGAACTATGAGATAAGAACTATGAACTTGTTCAACGTTCCTCCGTTCCTCATTCATCGTTTTTTCAGTTCATTATTCTCCCAGTTCCTCATTCATCATTATTTCATTCATAGTTCCTAAAGTTCCTTATCCAAAAAAAATATGCAACCAAGATTAAAACTCATCGACCGTTATCTGACCTTGTGGATTTTTCTCGCCATGGCGGCAGGAGTAGCACTGGGCTACTTTTTCCCGGGGATTTCAACCATTACCAATACACTATCGGTCGGGACTACCAATATTCCACTGGCTGCCGGATTGATCCTGATGATGTATCCGCCACTGGCAAAAGTCGATTATTCGTTATTGCCCAATGCGCTGAAAGATAGAAAAGCCATCGGAATCTCGCTCTTCCTAAACTGGGTGGTAGGCACTGTCCTTATGTTTATTTTAGCTGTCGTATTCCTGCGCAACGAACCCGATTACATGGCCGGATTAATTCTGATCGGACTGGCAAGATGTATCGCCATGGTTATTGTCTGGAACGACCTCGCTAAAGGAAACCGTGAATATGCTGCTTTACTGGTTGCCTTAAACAGCATTTTTCAGGTACTTACCTACAGTTTTTTTGTATGGTTGTTTATAAATATACTGCCGGCTCGTTTGGGATTAACCGGGTTTAACGTCACCGTATCGGTAAAAGAAGTGACCCAAAGTGTATTGATTTACCTGGGAATTCCCTTTGCAGCAGGATTTTCAGGTCGGTATTTTCTCATCCGGTCAAAAGGAAAAGAATGGTACAACCGGAAATTTATTCCTGCCATATCGCCCATTACATTGTATGCGCTGTTGTTTACCATTGTATTGATGTTTAGCCTTAAAGGCGATAAAATTATAGAATTGCCGATGGACGTACTCAAAGTAGCGCTGCCGTTAATCATCTATTTTGTAGTCATGTTTTTTGTCAGCTTCTTTGTCAGCAAAAGCCTCAACATCCCTTACGATAAAAATGCCTCCATAGCATTTACCGCTACCGGAAACAATTTTGAACTCGCCATTGCCGTATCCATTTCCCTGTTCGGATTGCACTCACCGCAAGCCTTTGTAGGTGTAATAGGACCGCTGGTAGAAGTTCCGGTGCTGATTCTGCTGGTAAAAATGAGTTTATGGCTGAAGAAAAGTTATTTATAACGAGGAACTTTTTAATGATGAATTATTGAACAATGAACGAGGAACGATGAATTTTTTGAATGATGAGATATTTAACTATGAGCTGATTTTGAACTATGAATTATGAACTGAATGACAATGAACTATTGAATGATGAACTATGAACTTGTTCAACGTTCCTCCGTTCTTCATTCATCATTATAAGAGTTCAACGTTCCTCCGTTCATCACTCATAGTTATTTCAGTTCAACATTCCTCCGTTCCTCATTCATCGTTTTTTTCAGTTCATCATTCCTCCGTTCAACATTCATCGTTATTTCAGTTCTTTTTGCCAAATGACAATTGTCATGCCGGCCGGGGCTCCTAATTTTGTCGTATTAAATCATTCAAACAATGAGTACAGCAAAAATGGATATTCTCGTAGGGCTTCAATGGGGCGACGAAGGAAAAGGAAAATTTATCGATCATATTTGTCCCGATTATGCTATTATAGCACGCTTTAACGGCGGTGCCAACGCAGGGCATACCATCTTCTGGAACGATAAAAAAGTAACCCTGAAACTGTTGCCCTCCGGTATTTTCTATCCGCATATCCAGAATGTCATCGGTACCGGAACAGTCATAGATCCGACTCAGCTGAGAAATGAAATCGAACAACTGGCGTTGACCTTTCCTGAACTTATGTTTAAAGAACGCCTGTTTATTTCAAAAAAAGCCCATCTGGTATTGCCTACCGATAAATATCTCGACAGCTATTTCGAAAATTCGCCCGATTACCGGACCATCGGAACTACCAAAAACGGAATTGGCTGCGCCTATGCGCACAAACTGTTGCGGCAGGGATTTAGGGTAACCGATAGTTACAGCGATAATTTCGGAGATGAGGTTACCAAAACTATGCGCAGGGAATACGATGCCTTGAAGGCAAACGGTCAGGAAATGATTGATTTTGATGCGATGGTGAATAATTTTTTGTCAGACATTGCTTATTTACAACAACTGGCTGTGATAGATACTGAACTGTATCTGAATGCTGCGCTGAAAGCCGGAAAACGAGTGCTTGCCGAAGGAGCACAGGCAACCTTGCTGGATATCGACCACGGTTCTTACCCATACGTAACGTCTTCCAATACCATTGCTTCTGCAGCTTGTGTGGGTTTGGGAGTGCCACCTTCTAAAGTAGGAGAAATATTCGGAGTGCTGAAAGCGTACCTGACACGGGTAGGCGATGGGCCTTTTCCCAGCGAATTGAAGGACGGACTGGCCGACGAACTTCGCAACAAAGGAAATGAATTCGGGTCTAATACTGGCAGACCGAGGCGCATTGGCTGGCTGGATCTTCCCGCTTTAAAATATGCCATTATGCTCAACGGCATTACACAACTTATTATAACCAAAGCGGATGTGCTGAACGAAATGGAAATGGTACAACTCTGTGAGCGGTATGACCTCGACGGAGAATTGCAGGAAATAGCCAGCACCGGAACAGAATTTTTTGCTGCCCGTCCCCAGTGGAAAACCTTTAAAGGCTGGACGGCAGATTTTTCTACCATTACCAGGGAAACAGAACTGCCTCAGGAATTGCGCACTTATATCGCTTTTTTAACCCATCAGCTGGAAACACCGGTAAGCCATCTTTCCATCGGGCCTAAACGAGAAGATATTATTGCCTTGCAACAGGCTGACGTAAAATAACCCGGAAAATAGCCGGATATTACTGTAGAAAGGAATAATTATTGTTCAAAAGTTGCTTGAACAGGGATTATTTGTAAACTTAGAGAAGATGAAAGAGCTTATCGCATACATAGAAAAATTCGGACCACTCAGCGAAGCAGAAAAACAGACCATCCAAAGCCTGTTTACACTGGTAGAAATTCCCAAAGGAGCCTATTTTGCAGAGCAGGGGAACATCAGTAAAAAGATCGCATTTGTCCACCAGGGAGTTTTTCGATCGGTATATTACAATAAACAAGGCGACGATTTTACCAACTATTTCATTTACGAAGGCCGGTTTATCGGCGATCTTCACAGCTTTCAGGAGCAAACATCTTCCAGCGATTATATAGAAGCCATTACGGATGCTGCCGTGTGGGTAATCAGCCACGAAAAATTTACCATTCTGGAACAACAGATAGCCGTATGGCCGCTGTTAATGATTAAACTGTATGCTTTTGTGGCAGAAAGTAAACTGAAAATGGCAGGCACCATGAAAAATCTGGACGCTACCAGCCGCTATCATCTTTTCCTGAACCACTATCCGGGATTGGCCAACCGCGTACCACTCAATATGCTGGCTTCGTACCTTGGCATTACATCTTCTTCCCTTAGTCGTATCCGACGTTATAAATGATGAGCTATTTAACTATGAACAATAAACTATGAATTAGATAACTATGAACTTGTTCCTCATTCATTGTCTTTTCAGTTCATCATTAATAAGAGTTCATCATTATTTTCGTTCCTCATTCATTGTTCTTTTCGTTCCTCATTAATAAGAGTTCCTCATTCATTGTTCTTTCAGTTCATCCTTGTAAGAGTTCATCATTCATCATTATTTTCGTTCATCATTAATAAGAGTTCATCATTATAAAAGTTTTTTTTGACCTAGATCAAAGTTTAGTAAAACGCAGTCCCGCAACTTTGCGCTCATAAATAATTTAAAACACATAATTTATGAATGTAACAGTAGAAAAAGGGCAGGAGCTAAGCTTTTACAAAGCAATAACGCCCATTATCGTGTCCGTTTTTGGGGTGTACCTCACCATCGGGATTGTGCTGGGTGTGCTTCCCGGTTTTGTACAGCACCAGTTAGGTTTCGACAGTATTATTGTCGGTCTGGTCATTGGGCTGCAATTTATCTCCACCTTGCTGACGCGGGCTTATTCCGGTAAAATTACCGATACCAAAGGAGCCAGACAAAGTAAACGTACAGGTGTAATTTTCGCCGTGATGGCCGGCGTAGCCTATATTCTTTCCGTTGTGCTGAAAGACCATCCGGGAATAGCATTGCCAGTGTTGATGCTGGCGAGAATTCTCCACGGTACAGGAGAAAGTTTTCTGGTAACAGGGGCACTTACCTGGGGGATCGGTCTGGTAGGATTGCCTAATTCGGGGAAGGTAATGACCTGGAACGGTATTGCCATGTATGCAGGAATTGCCATTGGCGCGCCGCTGAGTATCTGGCTGAGCAATGGATGGGGCGTTTTTCCCGCTTTTATGCTGATTGTGCTGCTTCCGTTTGTGAGCTGGCTGGCTACCGTAAAATTACCGGGAATTCCGGTTGATAACACCCACATCCGTACTCCGTTTTACAAAGTGATAGGCGCAGTGTCCGGTCAGGGATTAAGCCTTGCGTTCTCGTCCGTAGCCTTTGGCTGTATCGCTTCGTTCATCGCTTTGTTCTTCACACAGAAAAACTGGGGCGATGCCTCCGTAGCTTTCATGGTATTTGGTGCCTGTTATGTCCTTACCCGTATTTTCTTTGCCTCGTATCCCGATCGTTTCGGCGGCTACAGAATTGCGTTTATCTCTTTGCTGATAGAAATTGCAGGGCAGTTGCTCATCTGGACATCGGCTTCAAAAGCCATGGCGATTGTGGGCTGCGGGCTCACCGGTGTTGGATTTTCGCTTATTTTTCCGGCGTTGGGCGTATTGGCCATTCAGAAAGTAAGCCCGCAAATGAGAGGAACTGCACTGGGGGCATACGTAGCCTTTGTAGATCTTTCGCTGGGACTGGCTGGTCCGTTGGCAGGATTGGTTGCCGGATGGTTTGATTACCAGGCTGTCTACCTGTTTGGAGCTTTCAGTTGTCTGCTTTCCATTGTTATTCTGCAATTTAACAGACGCTGATACTGAAAACGGTTAATCAACAAGAAGACGTTCCCGGTTTGGCTGTTTATTGGTACCTTTATGCAGGACTGATGACACGTCGAATGGAAGAACAACTGGTAGCATATATCAAGAGCAAAATATCGGTAAGCGATGACGAATTGCAAACTATACTTTCTTGTTTCAAACACCTGAAACTGAAAAAGAATGAATTGTTGCTGACGCAGGGAGAACCCAGTCAACGCACATTTTTTGTAACTAAAGGCTGCCTGCGTATTTTCTTCATCAACGAAGAAGGGCAGGAAGCCACCCGGTATTTTGCATTTGAGAACCAGTTTGCCACTGCCCTGACCAGTTTTATTACGGCTGAACCTTCTGAAGAATTTATACAAGCGGTAGAGGAGACGGAAATCTATTACATCTCGCATCGCAATTTTTATCACCTGCTGGAAATTATTCCGCAATGGGAGAAGTTTTACCGGATTTACCTGGAAATTGCTTATGTAAATAACACCAGGCGCCTGCAATCTTTTCTGATGGAAGATGCACTGGAAAAGTACCGTCAGTTGTTGAACCAGAATCCTGTTATTGTCCGCAGACTCTCTAATAAAATGGTAGCCTCTTACCTTAATATTTCACAAGAAACCCTCAGCCGGCTGAAATCGAAACTTTTTTCTGAACTATGAATGATGAGCTATTTAACTATGAACTAAGAACGATGAATTATCTAACAATGAATTAATAACGATGAACGAAGAATTATGAACTATGAGATAAGAACTATGAACTTGTTCATCATTCCTCCGTTCAACATTCTCCCAGTTCATCATTCATCATTATTTCGTTCATCATTCCTCGTTCTTTCAGTTCAGCATTATTTCGTTCATCATTCATCATTAAAAGAGTTCCTCGTTATTTAAGTTTTACAACTCCCGTTTTATACAGATTAATAGCCTTTTGTATCAGTTGTTCAATTTGCTGCAAGGGAAGGTCTTTTTCCGGGTCCAGCAACATAATTTTCATACGGGAACGAGTTTCCTGTAGCAGAAAAGCTTCTTCAAAATGTTTCCCTTCTACAATTCCAATGTAAGGTTGTTTGTGCTTTTTGTGTACCCATAGGTAGCAAAACATTTTCCCTTTATAGCAAAAGAAGGGCATTCCATACTTCAGGGTAGACGAAATATCAGGATCCTGTTTCAGGATAATACCACGAAGCGCCAGCATACAGCTTTTTAGAGGTTCTTCATACCGGTCGTAATGGTTTTCTACCGCATTCATTTGATAGCAACAAAAATATCTACTTCCGCTTGTTCCGGGTTGAGTGCTTTTTCGCCATATACTTCAAAATCGGCTGTATAGGCTCTGTCGAGATCCGATTCCCATATTTTTTGCCATTCTTTAAAAACAATTCCGTCGTGAATGTTCCCTTTGGCCGTATAGCGGAGATACTTTGCCGCGTTAATGGTTAAGCCTTTCATTCCTTCCGGAATAGTGTCCAGGTTTTCAACCCGGCATCCCAGTAAAGTTGTATAAGGTCGCATAAAATCCTTTTCATATTCCGTATAGACATTGTAAATGGTATCGTCCACTTTGTTAGGGATCAATGCAGCCACTTGTTCGCTCATAAAACGATTCCAGAGCGCACCAATATCCTGTCCCGCCTGTCCGTTTTCATTTGTCGTTCTCACCGCAATCCCGATCAGGTGAAATGTTTCAATGGTCTTATTACTCATGATTCGCTTGTTTTAAATTATGTCAGTACAAAAATAGCAGTTACAGTGACAACTATATGTCAGGAGGAAGGGGAGTTTTTTTTTAATGATGAATTATTGAACTATTAATGATGAACTATGAATTACTGAATGATGGACTGTTTTAACTATGAACGAATGAACTGTTAATGATGAGCTATTTAACTATGAACTATTGAATTATTAATGATGAACTATGAATTATGAACTTGTTCATCATTTCTTCGCTTACTATTCATCGTTTTCCCCGTTCATCGTTCATCATTCTCAAAGTTCCTCATTCCTCAAGTTCATCATTCTTTAAGTTCCTCATTCCTCAAGTTCATCGTTCTCAAAGTTCCTCATTCATCATTCTTTAAGTTCATCATTCTCCAAGTTCATCGTTCATCATTATTATACTATTTTTACAAACCATGAAAAAAGTGATAGAAACCGAACGGTTAATTTTGAGAGAGTTACTGCCAACAGATGTGGAGGGCATTTTTGAGTTGGATTCAGATCCTGAAGTGCACCAGTATTTAGGTAATAATCCCATCAAAACCCGGGAAGAAGCGGCAGAAGCCATTGCATTTATCCGTCAGCAATATACCGATCTTGGCATTGGAAGATGGGCGATTATAGATAAGCAAACCAATGAATTTATAGGCTGGTCGGGATTAAAACTGGTGACCGATGAGTACAATAAGCACTCGAATTATTACGATTTGGGATACCGCCTGATTAAAAAGTACTGGGGAAAAGGAATTGCTACCGAAACTGCAAAAGCCTGGTTGCACTATGCCTTTGAAACCCTGAAAGTAGATGCAGTATATGCTATGACAGATTGCGGAAATGCAGGTTCGGATAAGATTTTGAAAAAAGTGGGACTACAATTGGTAGAAAGTTTTGTTCTGGATGAAATTATGCACAACTGGTATACAATAGATCGCGAAAGCTTTGAAAAAAATCAGTAAACAGTCTTGGATTTTTAGAACACCGATGATCCGAAAAAACGGCAATAAATTAAGATGATCACAAGAGAACAGCTCGAGGAAAAGCAAATAAATATTTACATTATTGTATTGATAATAAGTGTTATTGTAGGAATTAACTGGAGTAACAGTTCAATACTTTCCAGCGCCATAGAATCAGTAATCGGCTTGTTGCTGTATGGAATGTTTTGCCAGATTCCCTTTCTCGAACTGGGGCAGGTATTCAAAAAGCGTTCATTTTTTAAAGCCTTGTTATTGGGCAATTTTGTGCTGATTCCTCTGCTGGTCTGGCTGCTTATTTCCCTGTTTTCGTTAAGCAGTAGCTTGCAAATAGGCGTTTTATTGGTTTTGCTGACACCTTGTATAGATTATGTTATTGTTTTTACCCATCTTGGAAAAGGAGACGCCCGCGCTATACTGGCCGCTACTCCTTTGTTGTTTTTGCTTCAGCTGATCTTGTTGCCGCTGTATCTGTGGTTTTTCCTGGGAAAAGAAACCATTCGTATCATCGAAATCAGTCCATTTGTACAAGCCTTTGTATTTCTGATCCTGCTTCCGTTTCTATTGTCCGTATTTACGCAGTGGGCAGCATCCGGATCCCGCGTTGGTAAACAGTTATTATCCTTTTCGGGATGGTTACCTGTACCGTTGATGGCGCTGACCTTTTTTGTTGTGATTACTTCTCAAATAGCCGTTTTGTATGCCCGTCCAGCACCCATTTTTGCCGTCATTCCCGTTTACATTTGCTTTGCACTTCTTGCTCCCTTTGCGGGCATGGCAGCTTCCGCCATTTGTAAAACAGACGATTTAGAAAAACGTGCCGTAGCCTTTTCAACCAGTACCAGAAACTCGCTGGTGGTACTTCCGCTTGCACTCTCGCTTCCCGCTCCTGAAAATCAACTGGTAGCCGCAGTAATTGTGACACAAACCATTGTAGAGATTTTCTTTGAATTAATCTATATCAAAATCATTCCCCGCATTATCCCCGGTAAAAAACGCTGATTATCAGGCGAAAAAGAACTTTGGAATTATGAACTGGGGAACTATGAATTATTGAATGATGAGCTATTTAACAATGAATGATGAATTGAATAATTATGAACTATGAATTTGTTCATCATTTCTTCGTTCATCATTCATCATTATAAGAGTTTTTCATTCATTGTTTTTTATATTTAATGTGTTGTTTAATAGTGATTTATTTGTTTTATTTAAATGGATGCTTTATAATAAGTTATCCGAAAACAACATTACAAAATGAATATATTTTCCATCATCAGGAACATACAATGACACCGTATTCTGCGTATTTTTGTAAGAAAGGCAATTTTGTAATACAGCATAAACAAAAAGTACCACAAGAATGTTGAAACAAGCAGAAGAAATACATTACGAGAGCATCATGAAGGTGTGGGAAGCCTCGGTAAGAGCTACTCATCACTTTTTAAAAGAGGAAGATATTTTGTTTTATAAACAGTTGATTCCTGGTTTTTTGCCTCAGGTAAATCTGTTGGTACTACAGGAGGAGGATGGAATACAGGGATTTATCGGTATCAGTGAAGATATGATAGATATGCTGTTTATTGCTCCGGAAAGCCGGGGAAAAGGGTTGGGAAAGAAAATGGTGGAATGGGCTGATGCCCGTTATTCCATTCATAAAGTAGATGTAAATGAACAAAACGAGCAGGCTGTTGGTTTTTATAAAAAGTTAGGGTTTGTGCAGGTTGGACGATCTGAGAAGGATGGTTTTGATAAAGAATATCCTATTTTACATCTTGAACGTAAACATCTTTAGAAAGGAGGATCATAAGAATGCCGGTACATACTATTCACGAAATTATAAGCCGTTTTGAGCAAGGGCTGGAAGCAGAAATGAAACAGCGGAAAGTGCGGTTGCCCTACGCTTGTTGTATGTCGACCGAAGGACTGGATGGTTTTCCGAATGCCCGGTTTGTGTCGTTAAAAGAAGTGCGGGATAATTGCTTTGTTGTAACCGGAACATTTTCGTCCCGCAAAGGAGCAGAAATCCGCCATAACCCAAAAGTGGCATTGACATTCTGGTGGCCCGAAACGGAGCAGCAGGTGCGCATTCAGGGAACGGTGACTGAGTTGCCGGTAGCTCTGGCTGATCGCTATTTTGCTGAACGGAACCGGGAAAGTCGTATTGTTTCTGTCGTGAGCGATCAGGGGCAGGAACTGATGGATTTGTCGGATCTTACTCACCGGTTTGATGCGATGGAGGCTTCTGTACAGGATGAAATTCTCCGTCCGGAAAACTGGTGCGCGTACGCTATTGAACCTGTCCGCATAGAATTCCTGGTTTTCAGCGAATCGCGCTTCCACGACCGTACCTTGTACGAACGAAGGGGTGAGGGGCAGTGGGTGATGAGGAGGTTGCAGCCGTAATTGATTTTGTCTGCAGAGGCTTATCGAATAGAATTATGCATCTAATAAATCATCCTCAAAAAACTCCATTAATTCTCCAAAATAACTGTTGTTCCAACCGTCTACAAATTCATCATAAACATCGTTAGGTATGTTTTTGTGTATGAGTTCAACCGAAGTACCTTTTTTATCCTGATGTAATTTGATGGTAACGATAGATTCATCAGTTTCTCCGTCAAAATACCATTGTTGAACAATTTTTTTGTTCTCTATAAACTCTAGGTTTTTTCCAGTTATATTTCCGCTGAAAAGAGAAAATTCAGAGTCTGCAATAGTACTCATCTTAGCTTCTTCTCCTGTCCATAATTGTATACTTAAAGGATTGGTGAGTGCAAGATATACTTCTTCCGGTGTAGATTTTATAATGTAATATTTCTTGAAATCTTTCATTTAACCAAATAACTTTTGCAAAAGTAGCTCAAAATCCTGAGAAGATGGATAGTAAAGATAAAATAAGCAAGATTATTCTTTTTAGAAATCAAGTTTGCTTTATTTTGTGAAATAAAATCATTCTCAGAAAGAAATTAATAATCAATTATGTCGCAGCTTTTAAAAAAGGTAGGTCTTGAAGAAGTTAGATTTGTATCAAGAATAGGATATTTCCCGGAAGAGCATAAAATAAAGAATGAGTTTATAGTGTCTCTGTGGGTTGAAAACGAAGTTGATGATGATAAACTGTCTAATGATTTGCTGGAAGATACAATTGACTATACAGTTTTATATGAGATTTGTAAAGTTCATTTCAGAACAGGGAGTAAGCTGATTGAGACCGTAGCTGATAAAGTTATCAAAGATATATTGATAAAATATCCTTATGCAGAGAAAGTATATATTAAAATTAAAAAATTGACACCGCCTATTCAAGGAGAAATAGGTCAATCTTTTATAGAGTTGGCCTATTGTAAAAAGTGATGAAGATTATAATCCCAGTGCTTCCAATATATTTTGTGGAGCAGCAATAGGTTTGCCTTGGGATGTAAAAACCACAGTAACTTTAGCTTTATTAATTATTGCATCGTTCTTTTTGATGCATTGAAAGAATAGGAATTTTAAATTTCCTTCACGTTCAATGTAGCTTTCAATAGAAAATTGGTCACCGCTTTTTAGAGGACGTTTAAAATCTATTTCGATTCTATAAACTACCGGATCTATGTTTTCTAAATGTAGTCTGGCGAAATCAAGACCTCTTTGCTTTAGTAGTTTATGTCTTGCGTGTTCATAATAATTTTGGTAAACAGCATTATTTACAATTCCTTGTAAATCGCATTCGTAGTCCCTAACCTCAAAATCTAAAGTGTATAGTTGCATTCTGTTTTTTTACGGAAATTAAGCCTCTAATTTATCAAAATTAATTATTTGATTACGTTGTAATTGAGGTATGGCGACAGGTTTCTGTTTCTGGATATCAATAACAACCAAAAGGGTAGAGCCTTTGGTGGTAATAGTTGTTTTACCTTCTTCATTTGTAGAGACAATAATATAATCGAGCTGAAAACTGGTGTTATTTAGCTTGCTGGTACGTACATGGACCTCTATTTTGTCTCCCATAAGTAATGGGGTAATGTAGTTTACCTCTGCCTTCGCTACTACAATGCCATAAATTGTCCAGTCCCATTCTAAAAAGTGTTGCCAGTATTTAATTCTAGCCTGTTCAAAATAGGTTAAGTATAAAGCATTGTTTACGTGGCCTTGCAGATCAAAATCAGAAAAGCGTATCTCAATATGGGTTTTGAAGTTAAATTCTGCTAAAATTTCAAGGTTTTCCATAATTAAACTGCTAAAATGTCATTTAAATATAATTAAAAGAGACAAAAAGTCTGTTTTGTGTGATTGGTACGAGCATTGATTAACTCTAATCAAACATTAAAAATATAAATAATATTAAGGAGGATATAAAAAATGGCATTAGTAAAATTTAATAACTCAAGAAATTTAGCACCTGTTTACACACCATTTAATGACTTATTTGACACTTTCTTTGGAGAAGGTATTATAGGAGATAAGGCTTTGATAAAAGTACCAGCTGTAAACATTGCGGAAACAGATGATAAATATGAAATTGATCTTGCTGTTCCTGGTTTGAAAAAAGAAGATATTAAAATAAGCATCGAAGAAAATGTTCTTAGTGTATCTGCAGAATCTAAAGAAGAAATTAAGGAAGAGAATAAAAAAGTGAGCAGAAGAGAGTTTAATTACAGTTCATTCAAAAGAACATTCACTTTGCCTGAGGCTGCGAATGCAAATAGTATTGAAGCAAAATACGTAGATGGTGTTCTTAAGATAGAGGTAGCAAAAAAAGAAGATGCCAAAATACAAGCTAGAGAGATTAATATAGTTTAAGAGGTATTAAGATTTAAGTTTTCATAATTAGGTTTAGGTTTGGGGAGCCCCGTATCATTTTAGGATGAACGGGGTTCTTTTTTATTTATAACTTTGTGTATGAGTATAGAAATACTAGATACGAAGCGTAAAGCACTAACCATAAATTTAGATGGAAATGTTTTTGGAACATTTGCCGAAATAGGAGCAGGACAGGAAGTTGCCAGGCATTTTTTTACAGCAGGAGCAGCAGCTAATACGGTAGCTAAGACGATGTCTGCTTACGATATGACGTTTAGTAACGAGATATATGGGGTAGAGGAGTCGGGGAGATATGTGTCGAAATCTCGTTTAAAAAAAATGCTGGAATATGAATTTCAATTGCTTCAGCAAAGATTAAAAACTGAAAAATATAAGCATAAAACATTCTTTTCTTTTGCTAATACGGTAACCACCATTAATTATGCAAAAACCAATGATCCTCATGGATGGTTGGGGATTAAGTTTCAGCTCGCTCCAGGAGGAGAGGAAAACCAAATTCTCTTTCATGTGAGATTATTGGATAATGATTCGACCTTACAACAGAATGTTTTAGGGATATTAGGTGTAAATTTGGTTTATGCCGCTTTTTACCACTATCAAAATCCCAGATTAATGGTAGAATCTTTAACGGATAATCTGGCTAAAGGTTCTGTAGAGATTGATTTGATAAGTGTTAAAGGGAATGCATTTAAAGGATTGGATGATATTTTAGCGAATTTGTATCTTATACAAAAAGGTTTTTCTCCGGTAGCATTTTTTGGTGCCGATGGTAAAGTTTATCAGGCTAAGGACAGTATGTATAAAAAACATATTATGATTTTACGTACACGTTTTAAACAAAAGAACCTGCCCGATTTTGGTTTGTTTGAACAGGCTACAGACCAGTATAAAGTTAAAAAATCTATTTCAGACTATGATTTGGTTGGAGTAGTAGAATTAACCCTCAATAATTTGCTAAATGCTTTTCCGGAAGAAAGTGAAGATTTTTTAAATTCAGTAGCTCAAAGAACCAAAGAAGTGCTGGCATCTGGATACCCTGTCATCGTAACCAATTTTAACAGGCACAATAAGCTGGCTAAATACCTCTCTATGGCAAAACCATTGAGCGTGGGGATTACTACCAGTATCAATAATTTAAAAAATATTTTTCTATCAGAACATTACGGAGAAGGTTATACCGATGAATTGTTAGCTTATATCAGTGATTTATTTAGTAGAAAAGTGCGACTACTGGTTTATCCATTTAAAGATTCTAAGACTAAAGAGATTTTTACCACCAAAAATCTACCAGTATCTGCGGAATCAAAGCCACTATATGATTTCCTTCTGCAAAATAACTATATAATTGATGTGGAAAATGTGTCTTTTCCTGATTGAGGGTAGATGATATGAAAAAATAATTAGTTCAAAATGAGTTTGTTTGATAGAAGTTCCAGTTTTTTTAGAAAAACAGTTGGTAGATATTAATTATAGCCCTATATTTGCACTCGATTCAAACAAACGGTAACACGTTTAGAATTGGAAAGGTCGCATAGCTCAGCTGGATAGAGCAACTGCCTTCTAAGCAGTAGGTCTTTGGTTCGAATCCAAATGCGACCACACATATTAAAACAGCAATCTGCCCATATACAGCAGAAACAGCATTTTAACAACTTAAAGCCATAATGACACTAGCATTATGGCTTTCTTTTTTCCATTTAATTCCATTTCGTTCCATTTCAATTTTTATTTCTGGTGGTCAAACTGGTGTCCTTTATAATTTTATATGGTGGAAAAATTAAATTATAATATTTTATATATAACGGATCATGTACAAAAGTTGTGGATAGGCTAAAAAATTTAAGTGCTTTTAAGCATTTGTTTGCAAATTTTCCGTTTTGCAAACACAACAATTGAACACCATAAATTCAATTTTATGGTAATTGTCAAAGTCTTACTAGACACACGTCATCAGAATAAAAATCAAGAATTTAATGTTATTATAAGAGTTACTTCTAAAAGGCAAACTTATAATGTTATTAGAGAATTTCTGGAATGCTAATCTTGAAATTGTACTTTCAGAAAGTAACAAAGCTATATTACTTAACAAAAAGATAAACTCTGAATTTTATAAAGTACAAAAAATTGTTTCTGAGCTGGATGGAGGAAGTGCAGATGTTTTCAATAGAATAGTTGAAAAATAGATTGCCCGATAATCCTATTCTAAAAAAGAGCTTAAGGAAATCTTATTTAATTGAATTTGCCGATACTTTAATTGCAACAAACCGAAGTGAAAGCACCAATAACGAATTGAGTAAGGTTCTTTAATTTATCTGTTAATAGTGTGTAATTGCTCTTAAATCTATTAGTTATGTTTTAAATGTAATACTATGTAAAGTCCATGATTTCAATCAAAAACATGGACTCAAGATGGATTAATAATGGAAAATAGATAGAGTGAATCAAAATCAGGTAAAGTGAAAATTAAGTATTAAGTTGAAGCAGATTCTTTGTATGGTGGTAGTAGAAAATAAATAATATTTAGGGAAATGGTTTCTGAAAATATTTCGTTTGTCATTATTATTCATAAAATAGGAGTATTTTGGAGAGTATCTTAATATAATCCCCTTTTTTTGTGGAGCGAGTATTTATAGGGGGAGTTTACTAAAAATACACTGAGAAAAACTTCTTCTAATGAATATGGTTATTGATTAAAATAAAGGATGATATGGAAATTAAACAATTTAACAGAGAGACTAAAGGTTTTTTTAAGGCGCTGGAAGGAGAAGAAACGGCGGGAGTAATGACTTATACCTGGGCCGGAGATAAAATGATTATAGATCACACCGAGGCCGATCCTAAATTTAAAGGTCAGGGAGTAGGACTAAAGATGGTATTGGCTGCAGTAGAATATGCCCGTAAAGAAAATATCAAGATCATACCTCTATGTCCATTTGCAAAAAGTGTTTTTGATAAAAGAGATGATATAAAAGATGTTCTGGTTTAAAGATTTAGGACTGTAGCAGGATTATCTCATCATAATGTCATTTTCAGTAGAGAAAAATGCTCATTCAGTCGTTAAAAAATACGTTTCAGTTCTATAGGGATAAACTCTCTAGTCTAAAATATCGACCTTTGTGGGGTTAATGTAACTTTTTATTGCAATCTGGAATTGCATTCAAAGAAATTAATTTCATATTATGCAAATGAAGATAGATACGTTTTTAAACAGTAAGGTTAAAAGGACATTGTTCATATTGTCTGCTTTCTTGTTGTTGTATCTGCTTTCTTATATTATAGATCCTTATGCTTCTTTTTGGGATAGTTACTTTCAGAGAGATACGGTAAATATACTTACGGAGTGGGCTATATCTTTTCTGTTTTGTTTTTCGGTGTCAGAGTCGAGTCTTTTTATCAGTAAGCGTTTAGATACCAAAATATCCTGGACACAGGAACCGAGTAAGCGTTTTTTTGTTGAGCTTATTTTGAACCTTTTTGCCATTCTGATAATTAATGTGGCTATATATGTTCCCTGTATTTATTTTTTTGCAGAAGATGCTACCGCTATTTTTGGTGCTGAGCTTTCTATCGAAGAGATGCGGGGGATTATACAATCTATTGTAATTAATGTGTTGATAGCTTTTATGATTATGGGGTTTCATATTGCTAACCAGTTAATTTTAAATTGGAAAAACGAGGCTATAAGGGCATCGGAGTTGAGCAGAATAGCTATGGATGCTGAATTACAGTCTTTGAAATTGCAAATAGACCCACATTTTGTATTTAATAATCTAAGTGTATTGTCTGAACTGATTTTGGAAGATCAGCAGTTAGGATATGAATATGCGGAGAACTTTTCCAAGATATACAGGTATATGTTGGTGAATGCTAAAAAAAATACAATCTCTCTGGATGAGGAACTTAATTTTCTTAATTCTTATATTTTTCTAATCAAACAGCGAGTTGGAGAAGGGGTTGATTTTGAAATAGAGGTAGATGCGGAAAACAGGTATTTAAATATGCCTCCTTTGACTTTACAGCTGTTGGTGGAAAATGCTCTTAAGCACAATAAAACGATAAAAAGTAATCCTTTAAAGATTATGATTTATAATAATGATAAACAAGAGCTTATAGTAGAGAATCTATTGTTACCTATTGAGAGGGAATTTGATTCATCGGGGTTGGGGATAGAGAATATTATCAGGCGATATAACTTATTATCAGAAAAAGCTCCTCAAATAGAAAAGGATGAAAAATACTTTAGAGTAATTGTGCCTTTGATAAAACTATGATCAGAAAAATATTAATAATAGAAGACGAAAAGCCCAATGCGGATAGGTTAAAAAGGTTACTGAAGCTTATTGAGCCTGATGCGGAGGTGTTGACTGTTTTAGAAAGTATTGCAGATTGTATAGCCTGGTTTACTGTAAGTACAGAAAATTATCCGGATGTGGTGATGATGGATATCAGGTTATCAGACGGATTAAGTTTTGAGATTTTTGATAAGATACAGATTAAATGTCCTGTTATTTTTACTACGGCTTATGATGAGTATGCTGTAAAAGCTTTTAAATTTAATAGTGTAGATTATCTTTTAAAACCGGTGGAGCAGGATGAACTTCAACAGGCTTTTGATAAATTAAAAAGTCAGTCAGCTGATCGGTCAGTCTCCTCTATAGAAAATTTACTAAATTTTTTAAAACCCCGAGCATACAGAACCCGGTTTTTATTGCCTTACAGAGACGGATATAAAACTATACAGACTGCGGAGGTCGCTTTTTTTCAATCGGAAATGAAACTTACTAAAGCCAGACTGTATAATGGAAAAGACGAAATTGTACCGCAAACATTAGAAGAGTTGGAACAGGAACTTGATCCTAAACAATTTTTTAGAGCAAACAGGCAGTTTATTATACATATAGAAGCCATTCAGTATATCCATAACCACTTTAATAGTAAATTAAAGATCGATATTAAAAATAATCCGGAAGTAGAGGTTTTAGTGAGCAGGGAAAAAGCAACGCTACTTAAAAACTGGATGGATTTTTAATAACAAGATCGTTTATTACTAGACAATACTTGCAATTTCGGAATCATTTACCCACGTTTCAGAAAGCAAAATATACGTTTCAGTCAATTAAAGCCTGTATTTCCATTTAAGAATTTATTCCTTTGTATTGAAAATTAATATTCTTAAAAATGGTAAAACGGTTTTTGTTTGAAAGAAAAGAGATAAAAATGACGTTGGTGGCTGTCATGGTATTATTGGTGTCTTGCGGAGATAATCAGCAAGCGCAATACGAACAACCTGCTACAGATGTTGATTTTATAGAGATACAACCTGCTACAGTTTATTTAGAAAAAAAATATCCGGGAGCCATTGAGGGATTGGTAAATGTAGATATTAAATCTCAGGTAGTAGGATATTTGGAGAGCATTTATGTAAAGGAAGGGGAATATGTACAGCAAGGGCAATCACTATTTCGTATCAAGGATGATGTGTATCATGAACAGGTTCAAAACAGTCAGGCCACTTTAAAAGCGGCGCTTGCTGCGGAGGAAACTGCGAGAATAGAAGTAGAGAAAATTAAACCGTTAGTGGCTGGAAAGGTTGTTACTGAGCTACAGCTACAAAGTGCTGAAGCCAGTTATGCATCTGCAAAAGCCCAGGTGGCTCAGGCTCAGGCCAGTTTGGCTTCTTCTAAAATAAATGCTGGTTTTACCTTGATTAAGGCTCCCGTAAGCGGATATATAGGACGGATACCTAATCGTATAGGTAACCTGATAACCCCTTCAGATGTAATACCATTAACAACATTGTCAGAGATTAATCAGGTGTATGTTTATTTCTCTCTTAGCGAGGCAGATTATATCTCTTTTATGAAAGATAGTAAGGTTAATGAGGGTATAAATACGGTAGAATTGGTTATGGCAGATGGTTCGGCTTATAATCATACCGGCAAATTAGAGGCTGCCAGTGGTAATATAGACAGAACAACGGGAAGTATGGCGCTGAAAGCAGTTTTTGCTAATCCGGATAGGATATTACGTTCTGGTGGTTCGGCTAAAATTATCCTGAAAAAGACTTTAGATTCTGCATTAACAGTTCCTATGGCTAGTGTGAGGGATATACAGGATAAATATTTTGTGTTTGCTTTGGCTGATAGCAATAAAGTGGCTATGAAACCGATAGAGATAGCGGGTAATTCTGGTAATAACTACGTGCTTAAAAGTGGGTTGAAAGTGGGAGAAAAAATTGCGCTTAATAGAATAGATGTATTAAATGAAGGTATGCCCGTAATTCCTGGGACTGCCAAAAGCACTACCGAAAAAGAAAAGTAGTCAAAAAATCATCCAAAAGAGATTATAGTATGTTAAAAAAGATAATAGACAGACCAGTATTGGCTACGGTTATTTCCGTGATTCTGGTTATGTTGGGAATTATTGGAATGCTTAGGCTTCCAATAACCAGGTTTCCGGATATAGCACCGCCTACGGTAAGTGTTATGGGAAGCTATCCCGGAGGAAATAGCGAATCAGTAATTCGTTCTGTAGTAACCCCACTAGAGGAGCAGATCAATGGTGTGGAGAATATGGAGTATATTACTTCTACAGCAAGTAATGACGGAACGTTTGATATCAGAATAATATTTAAACAGGGAGTAGATCCAGATCAGGCTGCGGTAAATGTACAAAACCGCGTACAACAGGCAACACCTATACTTCCGCAGGAAGTAGTACGGATGGGATTAACTACATCCAAGCAGCAGAACAGCATGATCATGATTTTCAATATCTATACGGAGGATAATGAGAAGTATGATGAAACTTTTTTGCAGAATTACGCTAATATTAACCTGATACCTCAAATAAAACGGGTGGCAGGGGTAGGTCAGGCACAGGTATTTGGTATGAAAGATTACTCGATGCGTGTGTGGCTAAACCCGCAAAAAATGGCTAATTATGGCTTAATTCCTGATGATGTTACAGCAGCAATAGCCCGTCAAAGCTTAGAGGCTGCACCGGGTAAATTGGGAGAGGAGTCTAATGCGGCATTAGAATATGTTATCAGGTATAAAGGGAAGAAGAACCTGCCGGAGGAGTATGAGAATATCATTGTTAAAAAAAATGAATATGATCTGGTAAGGCTTAAGGATGTAGCTCGTGTAGAGTTTGGATCTATCAGCTATAGCGGTGATAATAAAATGAACGGATTGAATGCGGTAACGATAGCGATACTGCAAACTTCCGGCTCAAATGCAAACAGTATCGAAATAGGAGTGCGAGATGTATTGGAGAACGCTTCTAAATCATTTCCTCCGGGAATGAAGTATAACAGCATGATGAGTACCAAAGAGCGGCTGGATGAGGCTACGGGCCAGGTAAAATCTACGTTAATAGAGGCTTTTATATTGGTATTTATAGTTGTGTTTGTTTTTCTTCAGGATTTTAGGTCAACTATTATCCCAGCTATTGCTGTGCCGGTTGCTATTGTTGGAACTTTCTTCTTTTTACTTGCTTTTGGTTTCACCATCAATATTCTTACATTATTTGCGCTGGTTTTGGCTATTGGTATTGTGGTAGATGATGCTATTGTAGTGGTAGAGGCGGTGCATGGTAAACTGGAAACCTCAAACATGACAGGCCGTGAGGCAACCCATAGTGCCATGAGCGAGATTACCGGGGCAGTTATATCTATTACTCTGGTAATGTCAGCCGTGTTTATTCCTATTGGGTTTATGACAGGTTCTTCGGGGATTTTTTATAAGCAGTTTGCCTATACTTTAGCTATAGCTATTATTATATCAGCGGTAAATGCTTTAACACTTACACCTGCGCTTTGTGCACTGTTACTGAAAAACAACCATGCAGAAGCTCATGAGTCTAAAAAATCGGGTTTTAAAAGCCGATTTTTTAAAGCCTTTAATACGGGTTTTAACAGCATGACCAACAGGTATATTAAGGGAGTGAAAATTTTAGTTGCCCGTAAATGGTTAGCTACCGGATTAATTGTGGTTATTATAGCATTTGCTGTGTATTTGATGAATAGTACCTCCAGAAGTTTTGTTCCTATGGAGGATGATAATTTTATTGTATACAGCATGAGCATGCCGCCAGGTACGGCATTAGATCGTACGACAGAAGTTGCCGAAAAAATTAATGATATGTTGCTGGAGATAGAATCTGTTGAAAGTAACTCGGGAATTACAGGTTTTAATATTCTTAGCAATAGTACAGGTCCTGCTTATGCCTTAGGTTTTGTTAAATTGAAGCAACCGGCAGACAGAGGCGAAATTAAAGATATTGATGTAATTGCAGGTTTAATTAACGAAAAGTTTGCAAGTATAAAAGAAGGAACGGCTATGGCATTTAGGATGCCTCCTATTGAAGGTTATGGTATAACAGGTGGGGTAGAGCTGGTATTACAGGATAGAATGGGGAAAGATCCTGCATCTTTAAAAGCTATGGCCGATAAGGTGATTGGGCAGATTATGCAACAACCAGGGGTGCAGGTTGCTTTTACTATGTTTAGGGCTGATTTTCCACAGCTAGAGCTTGAAGTGGATGAGGATAAGGCTGCACAGATGGGGGTGGATGTTAGCACGATGTTGGGGACTGTACAAACTTATTTATCGGGAGATCAATCACAAAACTTTACAAGGTTTGGTAAGTTTTACCGGGTAAATATTAAGGCCGACGGTATATTCAGAATGGATGAAGAGGCGTTTAACCAGATATTTGTACGTAATGATAGGGGCGAAATGGTTCCGGTGAAATCTATGGTCACCCTCATAAAGGTATATGGTCCGGAATCTGTTACGAGATATAATTTGTATAATTCGGTAACTATAAATGTTCTTTCAAATCCTGGAGTTAGTAACGGGGCTATTATGGATAATCTGGAGCAGAATATATTAAGTAAACTACCGGGAGATTACAGTTATGAATGGACGGGATTAAGCTTAGAAGAAAAATCATCAGGTAATCAAACCTTGTTTATTTTAACATTGAGCTTGTTGTTTGTTTATTTTTTACTGGCAGCCCAATATGAGAGCTATTTATTGCCTTTAGCAGTTTTATTATCTATCCCCACAGGTATTATAGGTGCATTTCTGGGAATTAAGCTGATTGGCCTGGATAATAATATATATGTGCAGGTAGGATTAATTATGCTGATTGGTTTGTTGGCCAAGAATGCAATTTTGATTGTGGAATTTGCTGTGCAGAGAAGAAAAGCGGGGTTGACTATTTTGCAATCTGCTTTGGAAGCGTCTAAAGTAAGGTTACGACCTATTATTATGACTTCCCTGGCATTTATTGCAGGTATGATTCCATTGATGCTGGCTACCGGCGGCGCTGCTGCAGGTAATAAATCTATAAGTACAGGTGCGGCAATGGGAATGTTAACCGGGGTTATATTGGGTGTTTTTGTAATTCCATTGTTATACATACTATTCCAATATCTTCAGGAAAAAGTCTCGGGTAAGCAAATACAAGAGGTAAATAATTAAAATAAGGCAGTAATGAAACAATATATATATGTAGGGTTGGGCTTGGCAACATTATTTTCTTCCTGTATTGCAGGGAAAAAATATACCCGACCTGAATTGGATTTACCAGAAACATATAGGGAGCAGCAGGTTAAGGTAACTGCAGATTCTGTGGCACTTAGCTGGAGAACATTTTTTAAAGATCCGGTTTTAGTGGAGTTGATTGAAAAATCGTTAAAAAAGAATAATGATATCCAGACAGCTATGCTTAATATGCAACAACTGGAACTGGTGTACACACAGGCCAGAAAAGGCTTATTGCCCACTGTTGATTTGGCTATAGATGGTAACAGAACCTGGATGTCTAAAAATTCTTTAAATGGTTCGTTAAGTGAGCAATTTACATCTAGTTCTTTTATGGACGATTATGCGGCAGTATTGAGACTGAGTTGGGAGGCTGATATATGGGGAAAAGCTAAGGCACAGAAAACTGAAGCACAGGCAAATTTTTTCGCTCAGAAAGAAAACTTGTCCGCTCTTAAAACCAGAATAATTGTACAAGTAGCCCAAGCGTATTATAATCTGATGGCACTTGATGAACAGTTAAAAGTTGCTGAGCAGAATGTAGAAATGAGTCAGACTACTTTAGATATGATTCGTTTACAATACAACGCAGCTCAGGTTAGTTCTTTGGCTGTAGGACAAGCTGAAGCACAGAAAAAAACTGCGGAATTATTGATTCCGCAAGCTAAGCAAAGTATTGCCGTACAAGAAAATGCGCTGAGTATTTTGTGTGGAAATTATCCTGAGTCTATTCATAGATCAGGAAGTTTAATGAAAGCAATGCCGGAAGACACTTTTCCTGACGGGGTACCAACAGCACTTTTAAGCCGCAGACCGGATGTTAAATCTGCCGAATATGCAGTAGTTGCAGCTAATTCAAGAGTAGGCTTGGCTAAAGTGGCCATGTATCCGTCTTTTAGTATTATGCCGTCTATAGGAGTTAACTCGTTTAACTTTAATAACTGGTGGGATTTACCGGGATCGTTGGTTAAAACTGTTGCCGCAAATATTTCTCAACCTGTTTTTCAAAAGAAAGCTTTGAAAACAAATTACGAGGTGGCATTATTAGAGCAGAATAAAGCAGCAATTCAATTTAAACAATCGGTGATGTTAGCTGTAGGAGAGGTTACCGACGAATTGTCAACTATTAAATATACTAATGAACGTTTGGCATTGGTGGCACAAAAAACGGTACATCTTAATAAGGCAACGGATGATGCGATGCTTTTGTATAAGAATGGTATGGCTAATTATCTGGAGGTTATAACTGCACAAAATAATTCGCTACAAAACGAATTGGAGGCCGTTAGTATAAAACGAGATCAGTTAAATGCATTAACTAATCTATATAGAGCCTTGGGCGGCGGCTTTGAAGATTAACCAAAATTGCTAAATAAGAGCTTGTGTAAACAAGCTCTCCTGATCGAAATCGAAGGTTTTTTCAGGACTACCATTAAAAGAGGTTTAATATATCTGAAAATAATTAGGTTTATGATTAGAAAAGCAACACAGAATGATCTTCCGAAATTGGAAGAACTCTATTTTCTATTGTTTGAACAGATGGCAGACTATGAACCTTATTATAGGAAAGCTACCCATCAAGACCAGCATTTTTTGAGGAGTGTAATTGCTGAAGAAAATAACTTTGCCGCATTTGTTTATGACTTGGATAAGGATGTTAAGGGATTTGCTATTGTACAAATGCAGGAAACTTTACCTTATAATTGTTTTGTGCCTTTGAAATATGCTTATTTAATTGATATTGTTGTAGAAGTAGGTATGAGGAGGAAAGGTATTGGAAAAGCTTTGATAAATCAGGTGAAAATTTGGGCTAAAGAAAATAAGGCAGATTACCTGGAGCTGCAAGTGCTAATGAAAAATAAGGATGCAGCAGCACTTTATTTACGCGAAGGTTTTGAAATATTCAGTCAGTCGATGCGTGTACGGATAGACTAAAGTTTTAGCAATAAAAGTTATTTTTCTTTTGTATTATCAGTTTTTGGAGAGTCGGCATAAAGAGATTGACGATAAGCAATACCCCAATTGGCAATCTCATTAATAATAGGTTCTAATGTTTTACCATATTCGGTAATTTCATATTCTACAGTAATGGGTTTAGTGTTCAGAACCGTACGGGTAACTAAACGGTTTATTTCCATATCTTGTAGTTCTTTAGAAAGCATTTTAGCAGCAATACCATCTACTTCACGTAACAAATCCATAAAACGCATTTTTCCACTTTCCATCAGTGTACCCAAAATATGAAACTTCCATTTACCGGATAAAATCTCCATAGTGTCCTTAATGGCTGTTATACGGGTTTTGCACTGTGGGGTGTTATTTATGGAGGCTTTCTTTTTCATTTTACTACATTTTTAAAACAACGAAACTACTTTATAAAGTTACTAAAATTAGCATTGGTTACCTATTGGTAACTAGTTTCAAAAAGGTAATTCATAACATTTTTAAACTAAATGGAGTGTAGTTTTGCAGGCAGTTTAAACATACAAAAATGAATAAATACAAAATTACTTATTGGGTTACAACAGGTTTATTTGCAGCCTTTATGCTTTTTAGTGCTTACAGCTATTTAACATCTGAGGAAATGAAAGGAGCGTTTACTTTTTTAGGTTTTCCTGATTATTTCAGGATAGAATTAGCCGTTGCTAAATTGTTGGGCGCGTTAGTCTTAATTCTTCCATTTGCACCTAAGTCTTTAAAAATAATTGCTTACTCAGGGTTCTTCATCAATATTGTATCGGCAGTTGTGGCACATTTAGCTAAAGATTATCATGCTTACGGATTTATTGTTTTTTCGGCTGTTACTTTGGCCTTATCTTATTATGCTTATATGCATCTCGAAAGGCAGAACGTACAACCTAAAACAGAAATTTAATAATGAATGTTAAGAGAATGATGAGGTTGAGAAGCAATATTTGTTTGAATTAAAAGAATAAAAAAACAGTAGGATATGATAGATAAAACTTTAAAAATTAATGCGCTATTGTGTGATCCTGAAGAAGGAATCTGTAGTCTGCCAGAAACTGATAATTATGTTGAACCTATTGGAGAAGCAGTTGATAAAAACATTAAGGTAATTTATTTTACAGATCCAATTTGTTCTTCATGCTGGGGGATAGAACCACAATTGAGAAAACTAAAGCTGGAATACGGTGATAAGATAGATATTGAATATCGTATGGGCGGGTTATTGCCTGATTGGAGTTATAATGGTGGAGGGATTAGCAAGCCCTCTGATGTAGCACACCATTGGGATGAGGTAAGTCTTTATTATGATATGCCCATAGATGGTGTTGTTTGGTTAGAAGACCCTTTAGATTCTTCCTATCCGCCATCTATTGCATTTAAAGCTGCACAGATACAGAGTGAGGAAAAAGCTATCTTGTTTTTGAGGAAAATCAGAGAAATGGTGTTTCTGGATAAAAAGAATATCGCAAAAACGGAGAACCTGCTATTGGCAGCTAATGCAGTTGGATTAAACACAGAACAGTTTAAGATTGATTTTGAAGGAAAGGCAAAAATATTGTTCGAAGAAGATTTACAATTGGCAAGGGAGTTTGGTGTTAGAGGTTTTCCTACTATGTTTTTTTTAGATAAATTAGGAAATAGGGAAGTGGTGTATGGTTCTAAACCTTATGCAGCTTATGAAAATGCTATTCTAAAATTGAATCCCGAAATGGTTAGATATGATTATAAAAAGAGTTGGGATGCACTTTTTGCTAAATATTCTTCATTAACGGCAAAAGAATTTTCTGAGCTGTCTGGAGTTTCAAGGGAAGAGAGTGAAGGGGTGCTTGATAGCCTTGTTGATAAAAAGGTATTAAAAAAAGTGAGTATTAAAAATGGTTCTATCTGGAAACGGCTTTAAAATATGGTGAACTGAGGTTGTCTAAATAGAGCTATTTGGATATCCTCAGCTCTGTTAGAAATCAATATAAATATTCCAGTAGCGGCTCTTTATAATTCTGGAAATACTCTTACTGTTTTTGTGTACCCGTATTGTAGAGAATATGAAGTGATAAGAATTTTACTTGATTCTCAATAATTAGGGACTTATAAATTTACTGAAACAAAAAAAGAGCTTCTATTTAGAAGCTCTTTTTTTATGCGGAGAAAGAGGGATTCGAACCCCCGGACCTGTTACAGTCAACGGTTTTCAAGACCGCCGCATTCGACCGCTCTGCCATTTCTCCGGGGGCAAAAGTACAAACATTGTCTTAAACTCCAAAAAATACCAGGTAAATTTTAAGCGAATATTGCTAACCGTTTAAAATACAGTATAATAAAATTTCAGGTTAGGAGTTTTTATCAGGAAAAGGTGGTTTATTTAAGTCTTTAAAGGTGTTTATTCTGGGTCTTACAATTTTTATACTGCGTTTAGAAAGCTCTAAACTGGCGTTTAACTCAAAACCTATTAATAGTATAAAAGAGTTTAGGTAAAGCCATATCATAATTACCATAAGTGTCCCGATAGAACCGTATAGTTTATTGTAAGCTCCAAAATTGTTGATAAAGAAAGAAAATCCAATGGTGGTTAGTACGGCAAGAATAGTAGCCAACCAGGATCCAGGATTAAATAATTTCCATTTTTTTGCATTGGCTGGTCCATATCTGTATAGAATAGAGGTAGTAAAGCCGTAAACAGCAATAATAATGATCCAGCGACCAACAGCGATTAGAAAAATCCAAAATCTGCTATCACCTAAGTCTAATTCTCGTTTAAAGGTGTTTAGTATAAATTCGGTAATTACAGTGATTGTTACACCTAGTATAATAGAGAATGCTGTTAACAGGGTTAAGTTGAGTGCTACAAACCTCCTTTTTAACCAGGATCGCGTTTCCAGAATCAAGGAAGATTTGTTGAAAGCCCGCATTAATGTGTGTATACCATTTGTAGCAAAATATAACGCTAATAAAAAACCTATAGATAATAATCTTCCGTTTTGGTTTTTTACAATATCTTCTAAGGTTTCTTCAAAGGCTTTATAAGCATTTTCTGGTAATAACAATGCTATAATAGCCATTAACTGGTTTTGGAAATTCTTTATCGGTATATACGGAATTAATGTAAACAGGAAAATAATTGCTGGGAATATAGCCATCAGGAAATTATAGGCCAATGAAGAAGCTTTATTGGCTAAAGACTCTTTTTGTATTTCTTCAAAAAAGAAAGTGGCTACAGTATAAAGCGGTAAAGAATTAAATCCGGGTAACACAATGATTTTTGTCCAGGCTATAAACCTGCGATAAAAACCAAAGCGATGTAAAAATCTGTGCAATCCCTTCATTCATCCTAATTTAGTCAAAAAAAGGATTTAATCTGCTAGAGAAGTTATCAGGAGGCATACAGGGTTTGTTTTTTTCAATATCAACAAAAACCATAGTGGTTTCGCCTGTATGTACATGCTCGTTTTGTTCGTTAAAGATATCGTATTTAAACAGTATTCTTACTCCGGGCTTGTTAGGAATGGTTACTTTGAGGGTGATATTTTCATCATATTTGATCGGTCTGAAAAACTTAGATTTCATTTCCAATACAGGTAACATTACCCCATCTTCCTCCATAGATTTGTAGGTCATCCCTAAACTTCTTAATGCTTCTGTGCGGCCTACTTCATAATAAGTGGCGTAATTGCCATTATATACGTAACCCATCTGGTCAACATCAGCATATCTAACACGAATCTGCGTCTCAAAAACAAACATGCTTATCTGATTTATTAATTATTTTTTGATATTTCTTTCATTGAGGGCCTGTTGAAACTTGCGGGCATTTACCAGATGCTCGGCAAGAGTAGAGGCAAAGTTATGATAACCGGAAAAATCTTCTTTTGCACACATGTAAATATATTGATGGGAAACAGGGTTTAATGTAGCATCTATAGCGGCAATAGAGGGCATCATAATCGGTCCTGGAGGCAAGCCTTTAATTCTATATGTATTGTAAGGAGATTCTTTAGATAAATGCTTGTTAAGCACTCTTCTTATGGTGAAATCATTATTGGCAAATATAACTGTCGGATCTGCTTCTAATTTTATTCCTTTTCGTAATCTGTTGAGGTAAAGACCGGCAATAGTGGGCATTTCACTGTCAGCTAAAGCTTCGGCATCGACTATGGAGGCTAAAATAGTGACCTGTTGAGGTGTTAAATTAAGTGCTTCGGCTTTTTTTAATCTTTCAGAATCCCAAAATGTTTTAAACTCTTTGTTCATCCTTAAAAAGAAATCTTTTGCGCTAATATTCCAGAACATCTGATAAGAGTTTGGAATAAACATGGTGTATATATTATCTGTTGTGAAACCATATTCGGACACAAAAGCTGCGGAATCCATCAGATTTACCAAAGAAGCAGAATCAAACTCAAGTTTTTTTGAAACCATACCGGCAAGACTTTCTTTTAACCTTACGTTACGGAATGAAATATTAACGGGTTCTTGATTGCCTACAATAAGCATGTTAACAATTGTCCTGTTATTCATTCCCGGTAAAATAGCGTATTTACCAGATTTAAATTTCTTTTCCAGTTCTTTGTCTTTAGCTAAATCAAAGAAATAGGCTGGACGTTTTAATAAATTATGTTTGGCTATGGAGTCCTGTAACTGCTTGTAAGTTGCGTTTGTTGGAATATATAAGTAGGTTTTTTCCTCTATTTTTGTGTTTGCCGCAAAATATTTGTAGTAAAATTTAGGTATAATGGAGGAGGCTACAACCAATATAATTAACAGCGCTACTATAAGGGCTTTCTTTTTTCCTGACATATTTTTCTTTACCATAATTGTATGATTAATTTCGGATAGTCTTTTTCTTATAAATATTGTTGTAGTTTAACCAATCCACCTGTTAGGTTTCTTACGTTTTTAAAACCGTTTTGTTGTAATATAGTTTTAGCTGTTTTACTTCTGATGCCTCTTTGGCAGATAACAATAATCTCCTGATTTTTGTCTAGTTCAAGTTCTTCCTCGTCAATAGACTGCTGGATTTTAGCTAAAGGAATGTTAATACCGCCAATGTTATAGGTATGGTATTCTAATGCTTCTCTAACGTCCAGAATAAAGGGAAGTTTCAACTCTTGCAGTAACTTTAAAAAGTCTTCTGACTGTATGTCTTCCATTATTGGTTTGATAAAACTAGGTTAATTCTGGTACCAATACTAACTCTTACTGTTGAGTCTTGCACATTAGGAAACTGTCTGATGACTACAGCATTTGAAGAATCGGAAACGGCGCCTTCAAATTCTACATTTCCCAGTGTTAATGAAGCTCCTTTAATAGAGAATTTTGCTTCGCTTAATGTTAAGCCTCTAAAGTCTGGTACTTCTACTTCTGCGGCTCCCATTCCGTCACCTAAAATCAGGCTTATTTTTGAACCTTTCGGTATTTTTTGTCCAATTCTCAAAGATTGATTGGCAAAAGAAAATCCCAATACAGCGTCTCGGGCTATATCAGATCTGTAAATAGTATCTCCAATTTTTAACCCATAATTTTCCAATATAGCTTTAGCTTCCAGAAAGGTTTTGTTTTCGATATCTGGAAAAGTAACATCTGGTGTTTGCGAGCTTACAATGGTTAAATATATAATCCTATTAGTTTTAACATTGGTTTCCGGATCTGGATCCTGCTCCAGAACTAAGCCAGGCTCTTTATCCATTACAAATACGGAGTCTATTTTGTAACGCAATCCATTTTCATCTAATATACGGATGGCATTGTCAACTTTTAATCCTTTTACTTTAGGTACAGCAAGACCTTCGCCATGTTTGGTGTAAAATCTTAAGCTAAAGAAAATAATAAATATCAGTGCGATAATAGAAACTGAAGCAATAATCAATTGCTTGCGAAACTCTGGTGTGGCTAGGTACTTAAAAAACTTATTCATCAAGTCTTATTAATATCAAAAATTGTACCTCAAACTTAGCCAAAAAACAGGAAACTGAATCAAAATATATTTTTTTAGATTTCAGGATAGGACTTTGTAGATATTATTTCTGATTGCTTCTGGATGTTGAGAAATTGACGTTGTAAAAAATCAAAAATCTTAAAACTTAAAAATATTATAATCTATATTTGAATCATCATGAAGAAGAATATTGCTTTAGTTGCCGGAGGTTTTACAGGAGAGTCTGTAGTATCTTTAAATAGTGCCAAAACGGTAGAAAAACACCTGAATAAATCAAAATATAATGTTTATAACATTATACTTGAAAGAGACAGATGGTATTATAATGATGTAAATAACGAAATTGTACTTATTGATAAGAACGATTTTTCTTTGACATTGAATGGCGAGAAAATCAAATTTGATTGTGCTTTCATTATTATCCATGGTATCCCGGGTGAAGACGGTAAATTACAGGGGTATTTTGATATGATTGGATTGCCTTATACCAGTTGTGATTCTACTTCTTCTGCGCTTACCATGAATAAAGGTTACACTAAACAAGTGGTTGCTGCAATAGAACAACTTCATGTAGCAAAGTCTGTTCAGTTATTTTCTTTAGCATCCTATGCTCAGGATAGAATTATAGAAAAATTAAAACTGCCTGTTTTTGTAAAACCTAATAATGGGGGAAGCAGTATTGGAATGTCTAAAGTGTCTGACTGGGCAGATTTAGATGTTGCAGTAGAGAAGGCTTTTAATGAGGGGTCAGAGGTGTTAATTGAGGAATTTATATCAGGACGTGAGTTTACGGTTGGGGTGTATAGGGTAGAGGGAGAAACTCGTGTTTTGCCTATTACGGAGGTTATAACTACTAAAGAGTTTTTTGATTATGAGGCTAAGTATGTTCCCGGATTAACTAATGAAGTGACTCCTGCACAGTTAGATGAGCATATTGTAGAAAGAGTGGAAGAGATTGTTAAACAGGCTTATATACAGCTAAATTGTAAGGGAATGGTGCGGATTGATTTTATTTTGGATAAGTTACACCACGATTTTTATTTTATTGAAGTAAATACTATTCCCGGACAATCAGAGAATAGTATTATACCACAACAAGTAAGGGCAGCGGGTTTAACGCTGGAATATTTTTATGGTGCTTTGGTAGAAGAAGCTATACGTTAAATACTGTAAAGTTTAACAACTTCTTCGGGAATTGAAATACTTTTTCCTGTTTTAAGATTTATCATAATGAAATAGAACCAGCCAATAGTGCTGGTTTTGTTTGTTTTGAGGTTGGTAATGGTAAATTCTACTTTGCAACCTCTGGATGTGATATCTACAATACCGGTTTCTACTTCAAAAGTATCGCTTAACTGAAGAGGGCGTTTATATTCTATATGAACTTTGTGTACAACCCATCCATAGCCTAACTCTAAAAACTTTTCCATAGACATTCCATAATAGAGTTCCATTTGTTCATATCTGGCAGCCAATACGTAATCAAGGTATTTGCTGTTATGTACATGGTTAAACATGTCTATGTCATCTGGTCTTACTTTATGGTTTGTTTTAAATTTTTTAAAGTTGCTCATGAATATAAATTAATCCGGTTGTACGTGTTCCCGTTCTTTGCGGCGAAAATAAGCTATAAATTTGATTTTTAGGTAATTGTTTTTTTTATAGCTGTTGCGCGCAGCAATAAAAATTGTTTGCGATAGAGAGAAGAATGTATACATCTAGGGTTTCTTAAAATAAATTTGTAACTGTTTGAATATATTGGTGATTTAATCGTACCTTTGCAGGCAATTAATTAAATTTTTTACGCTTTAATATTATTCAGGTAATGTATTTAAGTACAGAGAAGAAGAAAGAAATCTTCAAAGAACACGGAAATTCTGAAACTAACACTGGTTCTGCTGAAGGACAAGTAGCTTTATTTACTTACAGAATTGCTCACTTAACAGGGCATTTGAAAAGTAACAGAAAAGACTTTTCTACACAGTTAGCACTACAAAAACTAGTTGGTAAAAGAAGAGCGTTGTTGGCTTATCTTTATAAAAAAGATATCAATAGATATAGAGCTATCATTAAATCTTTAGGATTAAGAGATATCATCAAATCTATCTAATTTTTTTAGATTTTAAGACTTCAAAAAAAGCTTCTGGATTTTATTCAGAAGCTTTTTTCTTTTTAAGGTTATCCTAATACGCTATTGGTAAAACGCATTTTTATACCTGTCTGGAAATTTTGTATGGTTTTAAATATTTCTCTGATTGTAGCTTTCTCAATTTTAGTGAGGTTTCTGATAGGGATGTAGTTGTCTGGTTCAGATTTTTCAACAATAATCTGGTTGGCCTGATTTTTTAATCTTAACCCCATCAAGTAATAATAGGATTGGCTAAGTTCATGATACTGCGTTTCTGTGAAAATCCCAATTTCAGTAAGTTTTTTTAGTCTTTCTCCAGTGTTTTCCCCGTAAATTCTGTTTTTAAGAGCGTATACCCGTACCAGGTCAACAATAGGAGTCATCGCATTTTTAATATCAAATACTTCTGATTTACCTATTGTTTGTGTTCTTATTGTATTGAAAAATGTTAAAGGAGGTTCATACTGCAATGCGTTTTTTGCTATATGTACAAAAAAACGTTCTATTGGTTTTTGAAGTTCGATATCCAGAAATTCTTTGAGTTGCTGGATAATAGCTTTATCCCCATATAAATATCGGCAGTCAAAAAAAGTGGAAAATTTCACTGCGTTTTCAGGCACAGATTCTTCTATCCATTTTTTATAATTTCTTTGCCAGTGAGAAAGCGAGTGTGTCCAGTCTGGATTACTGGCCATGTAACCGCCTTTGCAATACACGAAACCAATTTGATGTAACTGATCCGATACCCGCCTTGCAAATTCAAGAAAATATTTACGTACCAGTTCCCGCTGCTCATTCGCTTTATCTTCGTATATAATTGCGTTATCCTGATCTGTTTTTAAGGTTTGTTCTTTTCTGCCTTCGCTACCGGTTACCATAAACACGAATTTGGCTGGAGGTTCTCCCATTTCGCCAATAACCTTTTCTATGACTTTTATGGCTATGGTATCGGCAATAGTGGTAATTACCTGGTTTACAATTTCAGAATGTACTCCACGACCTAATAATTGATTAATCATTTCGGGAACGTAATCCCACTTTTGTTTTAGCTCTTCTACAGTAATAGCTAATTTTACAGATTGTATAAAAACTAAGGGTGATTGAGCCTGTTCACTTAAAAGCCTGTTCCTGCTTAGAAAACCAACATATTTTTGGTCTTTTTCTACTAATAGATATTTAGATTTGGTTCTGAACATCATTAGGACTGCTTCGTAAAGGTAGGCTTGACTGGAAATAGAAACGATAGGATTATCCATTACGGATGAGATCTTATTGTTGGCATCTAATCTTTTGGCAATCACATTATCTCTTAAGGTGATGTCTGTGGTGTAACCAACAATATTGTCTTCATTGTCTTTTACAAACAGGCAGCTTACTTTATTTTCTGCCATGTGTATAGCGGCTTCGTAAATAGGAGTATCTGTATTGCAAGAAACAATATTTTTATATATAATGCCTTCTATTTTTCTGGAATATAGTTGCTCTGCAGCAATATAACTTTCTTCAAAAGAAGCGGGTTTTTTAACAAAGTGAGAAAACTCTTCGTTAAGCATCCGCTGGCCAAAATCTGTGGTGTAATATTGAAAGAAATCTTCATAAGCGTTACATAGCTCAATAAAATCTTTTCTGGGTAAGGTATATACGATAGTGTTCTTTTTTGCAATTACAGATTTTAGGGCTTTGGTTCTGTTTAGTAAAATTGATATACCACCAAAACAATAAGGTGTGTGATGTATTTCTATAGATCTTTTGTTTTCTGCCCCGTCAAAAAAGAATGTTTCGTATTCACCTTCCGAAATGAAGTCAACACCTTTCATTTCTGTAATCTCTTGCCTGTAGGCAAGTGTGTCTTTAGTATATTTTGTTTCTTTTAAAGATTCTGCAACCCCTTCTATAACGTTTTCAGGAAGCAGGTTAAAAGGAGTGGTATTCATTAAAAGTTCTACTAACTTTTTCATCCTATCAATTCTTTGAGATATTAACGGTATTGGATACTTTTATAATATTAATATGGCGTTATTATTTATTGGTAAGATATTAAAAACATGTTTGTGTACAAAACAAAATGCTTACAACACTTAGTTAAACTTACAACTGCTTAATATGTTCTATAAAATAAGCCTGTTGTTGTGTAATATCTTCCTCATCTATTTCTCCTTGTTTTACTAACTCAAAAAAACATTTTGCAGTTACTTCTGCATCTGTTAATGCGTTATGCATGTTGTTTGGATCTTCACCAAATAAGTATTTATAAAGTGCCGGTAGTCGTAGAAATCTATATTGCGGATTTTTAGCATATTTTCTGCTATTTAACATAGTGCAGAATAAATTAGATTTTGCGATGAAATGTTTTAAACCAGCTCTTTTAAAATCTACGTTAAGTATATGAAGGTCAAGTTCTATAAAATGACCAATAATCAGGGGATTATATTTTTTGATATCGTAGGCTAATTTTCTAAGTACTGGTTTTCTTTTAATTCCGTATTCACGTAAAAAATCAAGAGTTATGCCATGTATCTTCTGGGATGATTTATCTATAGTAAATTCTTCTTCAAAAATATAATGGTTTTCTCTTTTGATTTCTTTGCCATCTTTATCAAAAATTATCCATGCAATTTGTATAGCAAAAGGCCAATTATCTAAATTGGAATATGGTGAATCCCATTTTTTAGGTAATCCGGATGTTTCTGTATCAATAAATATCAGGTAATCTTTCAATACGGTATTTAATTGAGCTGATAAATATATTAAATAGATAGCACAATTAATAAGCCGTTATTTGTTGTTAAGGATTAAACCTTTTCTTTTTGTAGTAAAGCGGGAATGGTCTTTAGTATGATTTTTAAATCCAGCCAAAGAGAGTAATTGGATGCATAAAAGTTATCCAGTTTTTTTCGTTCACGCTCTGAAATTTCTTTTTTACCTCTTTTGCTGATTTGCCAAAGTCCGGTTAGTCCGGCAGGACCTAAAAAGCGCATAGACCATTCATTGGTAGTTAACTTTTCAGCTTCATAAAGTGGTAAAGGTCTATTGCCTACTAAAGACATATCGCCTTTAAGTACGTTTACCAATTGAGGAAGTTCATCTATACTGGTGTTGCGTAAAAAAGAACCTAATTTAGTTACTCTTGGATCGTTTTGTACTTTAAAAAAAGCAGATTCTCCTTTATATTGGTTGTTTTTGGAAAGTTTTTCTACTTCTTTATCTGCGCCTTGACGCATAGATCTGAATTTGTAAAAATCGAATATTTTGTAGCCTGTGCCTACTCTTTTGCTGGTGTAAAATACAGGGCCTTTAGAATCTAACTTAATAAGTATGGCAACTAATAATAATAACGGACTGATTATTAATAATGCTATTGACGACAGAAAAATATCAAGAAACCTTTTCCCCCAAGGGGTTTTGTAAATAGTTGTAGGTATTTGTGAAAGGTCTGTGATTTCTGATCTTAGCTGTTTGTAAAATGATAAAAACCTTAATCTCTGCTTTACATCATTAAAGAAAATAGGAGGTACATAACAATCGCTAACTCCTTGTTTTAGGGCTTTTTTAACAATAGCCGGATCTTTTTCCGTTAATAGGAATATCACTATTATATTTCTGGTAAGCCAGTTGCTTTTTAAACTGTCTACAAGTTGAAATACTTCGTGTTGTGTTTCTTGATTTACTTCTATAAGTATATTCGTATTGAGCTCATCTATCGAAAGATTTTGAGATGCTTCCTGAAGACTTTTTATAGAATCAAATTTTTTGAGGGAATACAATTCGGCAGGAAAGTCGTCTTCAATATTATGTTGATAATTTTCGGCATAATAAAACACGCTTAGAACAGAGTTCTCGGCTGAATAATTTGGGCTATGTATGTTCTCGAATTGCATGCTCTAATTTAGAAGCTTTTTTATTCTTTCTTTTAATATTGTTGGGTTAAACGGTTTAGAAACTAATCCGTTTATGTTGTACGGTATTGCAGTATTAATTTTTTCTAATGTATCTGACCCGGATAAAACAATAATAGGAATATCTCTGTAGTATCCACTGATTTTTACAAGTTTTACAAAATCAGCACCGTCAAAATAAGGCATTTCCAGATCAGAAATAATTAAATCTGGGATATTACCACTATCTAACCAGCTTAAAGCATCAAAACCGTTGCTTTTGATAATTAGGTCGTATTCGTCTTTTAAAATAAATTCTAACAGCTTAAGTATGGTGATTTCGTCATCTACTACGAGAATCTTTTTTTTTGCATTAACTCCTTTATTCTTAGAAACACTCATTTTAATGAATACTTTAACCTAACTATACATAAACAATGCCTTAAACATGATTACTACAGAAATGTTGCTAAATCAATATTAAATAATCAAATGTTTCAGGTTTGTATCTGATTCATTTTTACAAAAGTAGCTTTTATGTATTTAAACTTAAAATATGTATATATCTTCTATTTTGTGAGTTTGTGTTGTTTTGTTGATTTATTTTCCTGTGTTGGGTAAGTTTTTTCTCAAAAAAAAGAGGGAGATAATTCTCCCTCTTCGTCTTATTTTTTATTTTTTTGCTGTTGTTGCATCTGCTGTTGCTGTCTCATCATGTCTTCCAGTTTTTTCTGAAAACCACTTTTCTTTTTAGAAGTTTCGGGTTTCTTTTTATATTCCTGGATTTGTGCATGTATTTTATCATCGTTCACAAATCTTCTGATTAGAATTTGTTGGGTAAATGTGAGAATGTTAGCACAGAAATAATAATAGTTTAATCCGGAAGGATAAGAATTCAACACTCCAAAGAAAATTAGAGGTGTGATATATCCAATGTACTTCATTTGTCCCTGTACATTAGAGGTTTGGTTATTGAAATAAGTATATATCAGTGTAGATGCCGTCATTAATAAACACATTAAACTGATATGATCCCAACCTAATAAAGGTATTGCAGGAAATTTGATAAGATCATCATAAGTCGATAAATCTTTCATCCATAAAAAGCTCTCGTGTCTTAACTCAAATAAGTTAGGGAAGAAATAGAAGAAAGCAAGGATAAAAGGCATTTGAAACAATAAAGGTAAACATCCACCTAAAGGATTAACGCCTGCTTGTTTATATAACTTAAGGTATTCTTGTTGTAATAGAGCTTGGTTATCTTCACCTACTTTAGCTTTTATTTCATCCATTTCCGGTTTTAATACCCGCATCTTAGCCATAGATAGGTAAGATTTGTAAGTGAAAGGGAAAAGTACTGTTTTTAAGATAAGGGTAAGTAGAAGGATAATTAATCCGTAGCTAAGGTTAAAGTTGTTAAAGAAATTGAATATAGGTAATACCAAATATCTATTTATCCATTTCAATGGACCCCAACCCATTTTTACCTGTTTCTCTAAATCATGTCCTTGATCTTTTAACTGACTAAATTTGTTATTTCCAAAATAGAAAGAAAAGTTGTAAGTGTTAACATCTAAAGGCTTGTATGCCAGACTTAATTTAGTATTGTATTTTTTTACAATATCATTTGCTGCAGATGTTTCTACTTTTGTGTTTACTTTTCCAAAACCATCGTTAGAAATAATAGCTGTAGAGAAGAAGTGTTGTTTAAAAGATATCCAGTTGATTTTCTTATCCTCTAAAGATTTTTCATCACTTTCTGTTTCGCTCAGATGATCTACATCGCCGTCAAGAGTTCTGTAATAAATGGTAGAATAGTGTCTTTCGTTTTTAATGTCTTTCTCTTGTTGTAAAAGACTGGTTCCCCAAATCATGTTCAAATCTGTAGTTGAACCGGGGATTTTTTGACTATATCCTTTTAAAGCAATATTAAACTCAACCTGATTGCTTCCATTTTCTAAAGTATAGGTGTAATCAATATAAGAACCATCAGTTTCGGCATATCTGTAGGTTACTTTGTTAGGTAAAGAATCTACTCTGGAAAAAAACAAATTATTGGTATTAACCTGTTTGCCGTTGCTGATAAATTCTAGGCCAAAATTAGCATTCTTGAAAAGTACAACCGGTTTGCCCTGATAATCTGTTTCAGTTTTAATTTCTGAACCTACTATTTTACCACCTACATTAGATAGTGATAGCTTTATTTTATCATTTTCTAAAAAACTGATGGCTTCAGTTTGGATAGCACTGCTTAAAGTAGAATCACCTAAAATAACTTGGTTATTTTGAGGTTTTTGTTGACCTTGTGGCGTAGCTACTATTGATTTTGCTTTTGCCAAGGAGTCTTGTAGTGCCTTTTCTTTCTTAATTTCCTCTTCAGAAGGTTTTAGAAGGAAGGTAGATCCTACAAGGATGATTAAAATAAGGAATAACCCCGTGAAAGTATTTTTATCCATTATATATTATTGTATAATTTCTTTTTTAGTTTTTCTTTTTTGAATATTCTAATGAAGCTGCTACAAATTTAACAAAAAGAGGATGCGGATTTGCAACAGTCGATTTTAATTCCGGGTGAAATTGAGAAGCCACAAAGAATGGATGGTTTTTTAACTCTACAATTTCAACCAGGCCGTTTTCAGGATTTAATCCAGAAGCAATCATCCCGGCCTCTTCATATTGTGATAAATATTTGTTGTTAAACTCGTATCTGTGCCTATGACGTTCAGAGATTTTACTTTTACCATAAATAACATGTGCTTTTGTTCCTTTTTTTAGTTCGCAAGGATAAGCTCCTAATCTCATGGTTCCGCCTTTAGCAGTTATGTTTTTTTGATCTTCCATGATGGTGATAACCGGATGAGGAGTATGCTCATTCATTTCGGTACTATGGGCATCTTTGAGGCCTAAAACATTTCTACCAAATTCTATAACGGCACATTGCATACCCAAACATATCCCAAAGAAAGGAATATTATTCTCTCTGATATATTTTATGGCATAAATTTTACCATCAATACCGCGTTCTCCAAAACCTGGAGCTACCAAAACCCCATCAAGTTTAGAAAGTTTAGATTTTACATTTTCCTCATTTAAGCTTTCGGAATGTATCCATTCAACCTTTACTTTACATTCATTAGTGGCGCCTGCATGTATAAAAGCTTCGATAATTGACTTATAAGCGTCAGGAAGCTCTACATATTTTCCAATTAAACCCACTTTTACCTCGGCAGTAGGGTTTTTCAGTTTACCTAAAAACTCTTTCCATTTTTCAAGATCAGGTTCGTTTTTGGTCGGAAGTTTCAATTTCGCCAATATAGTACGGTCTAACTGTTCTTTTAACATTAATAAAGGAACATCATAAATAGTACTGGCATCGGCAGATTCTATAACAGCATTTAGATTTACGTTACAGAATTGAGCAATTTTCTTTCTAAGGTCGTGTCCCAAAGGATGTTCTGTTCTGCAAACCAGAATGTCTGGTTGTATACCGTATTCCAAAAGCATTTTTACCGAGTGCTGCGTTGGTTTTGTTTTTAACTCGCCAGCAGCAGCCAGAAAAGGTACTAAAGTTAAATGGATAACGATGGCATCATGAGCACCTGCTTCCCATTTAAACTGTCTAACAGCTTCTATATAGGGGAGAGATTCAATATCACCTACGGTTCCACCTAATTCTGTTATAACAATATCGTAGTCTCCGGTTTCGCCCAACAAACGCATATTGTGTTTAATTTCGTCGGTGATGTGCGGAATAACCTGAACTGTTTTTCCTAAATATTCTCCCTTTCTTTCTTTACTGATAACGTTTTGGTAGATTCTACCAGTAGTAATGTTGTTTGCCTGAGAAGTAGGGGTATTTAAAAAACGTTCGTAATGACCAAGGTCAAGATCTGTTTCTGCACCATCTTCGGTAACAAAACATTCACCATGCTCATATGGATTTAAGGTTCCCGGATCGATATTAATGTAAGGATCGAATTTCTGAATGGTTACTCTGTAACCTCTTGCTTGTAAAAGCTTGGCTAATGATGCGGAAATAATACCTTTCCCTAAAGACGATGTAACGCCTCCCGTAACGAAAATATACTTAGTCATGATGGATTTCTATAAAGATTCAGTGCAATTCTTTCTAATCTAGAACCAAAATCTGAATCTTTTTGTACGGGGTTCAAAAGTAGAGTTTTTTTTCGAAAGTAAAAAACCAAAAAAGTATTTTTAATGGTCAAAATATCCACATTTTTTATCGGTAATGATTGTTTGTTCTATTAATAGAACGTTTACGTAAAAAACTCAATTATTGCGTTTTTTTGAGAAAGAATAATGTATATAGTAAGGATGAAGGAGCTTTAGTTTGTTAAATATTGTTGAAAGACAGGTGCTGAGTGATTATTTCTAAAACCTGTTTTTTTGGCTTACTTTTGAGCAAAAATAAAGTTTAGCAAATGAATCAGGTATATAGAACCTTATTACTAAGATATCAAAACTATTTATTGGAATTTTTTCAGCTGATAGAAGACAAATCGTTAATTGAAGAGGATTCTGCAGAAGAAGCTAATGAAATTAGAGCATTTTTAGAAAATCTTCCTGATATGGGAAGCGAATTTGAAATCTCATTTTCTATATCTAAACAAACTGGTGGATTGGTAACTGCCTGGGATGCGGATATAAGTGATGAAGGCTTTAGTGTAAGATCGTTTTCTACTGATGATAATTTAGAAGAAGTTAATGAGTGGTATTTGCATTATCATGATTCTACTCAGGAATACGAAGGGAATTTATTTACTGATGGCGATTGGGATCTTTTTCTGGAAGAAATAGCTGATTTGGATGAATATGAAGGAGGAAAGCTTTCTGCAAGTTTAAGCTATAAATGTTAAAAAGTCTTAAAATCTGTAAATAGTTTAAACCTTTTTAGTAGATGTTCATCTTAAAGAGTATCAACTTAAAATGAATAAAAATGAAAAGGTCAATCTTAAAAATCACATCAGTTCTGTTGTTGGTAACAGCAGTTGGTTTTCAATCAAAAGCTCAGGATAGGGCAGAAAGAAGAAAAAATGCTCAGTCAAATACAGAAATGCAGGGAAAAGCAGGAGGCATGCAGCAAAGAGGTGGATTTAATATTCCAAATGCTACAGAAGAACAAAAAGCCTTATTGAAAAATCTGAATGAAAAGAGAGAGCAGCAACAAAAAGATCTGGAGGCAACCTATACTGATAAACAAAAAGAAATAGCAGCAAATGCTTCAATGAATTTCAGAGAAAAAAGACAGGCTTTGGAGTCAAGCTACACAGATTCACAAAAACAGTTACAAGCAAAATATAGAGAAGAATTGAAAACGGAGAGAGAAAAATTGAATAAAACTTTAACTGATGCTCAAAAAGAATCTATGAGAGGCGGAAATATGAGAGGTGGAAATAGATAAGTCCGTAATAAATAGTTTTTTATACCGCTTTATCTGAATTGATAAAGCGGTATTTTTGTTTTATGTGGTTAGATGGATGTAACGTTTTTGTTTGTAAGTGATTGATGCGAGAATAAAAATTTGATTATCAAAGAAAATAACTGATATAAAAGAGTATTTTTGTGCCGAATAAATAAGAATTATGAGTTTAAATGTAATTAATAAGTCGATAGATCTAGGCGATGGCCGTATTATCGAGATCGAAACCGGAAAGCTGGCAAAACAGGCTGATGGATCGGTTGTCGTTAAACAAGGTAATACGATGCTGTTGGCTACAGTTGTATCCAATAAAGAGGCGAGAGAAGGTGTCGACTTCCTTCCTTTATCAGTAGATTATCAAGAAAAATATGCGGCAAGTGGTCGTATACCAGGTGGTTTCTTACGTCGTGAAGCAAGATTGTCTGATTATGAGGTGTTAATCTCAAGATTGGTAGATAGAGCTTTAAGACCGTTGTTTCCTGAGGATTATCATGCGGAAACTCAGGTGATGATTAGTTTGATTTCATCAGACGAAAACATTATGCCTGATGCATTGGCAGGTTTGGCTGCTTCGGCTGCTATAGCAGTTTCTGATATTCCATTTAACGGACCAATTTCAGAAGTTCGTGTAGCTAAAATAGACGGTCAGCTAGTAATTAATCCTTTAAGAAGTGATTTAGAAAGAGCTACTTTAGAGTTTATTGTAGCCGGTTCTGAAAAGGATATTAACATGGTTGAAGGTGAGTCTAACGAGATTCAGGAAAGTGAATTGGTAGAAGCTATCCAGTTTGCACATGAAGCCATTAAAAAGCAAGTTGCTATTCAGAAAGAATTGACAATTGCTACCGGAAAAACAGAAAAAAGAACATATTGTCACGAAAATTCAGATTTAGAGTTAAAAGACAAGGTTTATGCAGCAACTTATGATAAAGTTTATGCAGTAGCTAAAGCTCAATTACCTAAACACGAAAGATCTGATGCTTTTGCTACTATATATGGCGATTTTGAGGCAACTTTAGGTGAAGAACTTGAAGATAGCATAGTGTTTTTGGCTAAAAAATATTTCCATGATGTTCAGTACGATGCGGTTCGTAACTTACTGTTAAATGAAAATGTTCGTTTAGACGGAAGAAATTCAAAGCAGATACGTCCAATTTGGAGCGAGATTAATTATTTGCCATCAGCTCACGGATCATCAGTTTTTACAAGAGGAGAAACACAATCATTAACAACCGTAACTTTAGGTTCTAAAGACGATGAACAAATGATTGATGGAGCATTTATTTCGGGTTATAACCGTTTTATGTTGCATTATAACTTCCCGGCTTTCTCAACAGGAGAGGCTCGTCCTAACAGAGGAGTGGGGAGAAGAGAAGTAGGTCACGGAAACCTGGCTATGAGAGCTATTAAAAAAGTGCTTCCTTCAGAATTAGAAAACCCTTATGTAATTCGTATAGTTTCAGATATTCTAGAATCAAACGGTTCATCTTCTATGGCAACTGTTTGTGCGGGAACTCTGGCTTTAATGGATGCTGGTGTAAAAATCAGTTCTCCGGTTTCAGGTATTGCAATGGGTTTAATTTCTGACGAGAAAACTGGTAAATATGCTATTTTATCAGACATTCTTGGTGATGAAGATCACTTAGGTGATATGGACTTTAAAGTTACAGGAACCAAAAATGGTATTACTGCTTGCCAAATGGATTTGAAAGTGAACGGACTTTCTTACGAAGTACTTACAGAAGCTTTAAATCAGGCAAAAGATGGTCGTCTGCATATCCTTGGAGAAATGGAGAAAACAATCTCTGCTCCGAGAGAAGATTACAAACCACATACCCCAAGAATAGTTGCTTTTACTATTGATAAAGAATTTATAGGTGCTGTTATAGGTCCTGGAGGTAAAATTATTCAGGAAATGCAGCGTGAAACTGGTGCAACTATTTCTATTGAAGAAAAAGATAATAAAGGTGTTGTACAGGTTTTTGCAAGTAACAAAGATTCTTTGGATAGCGCTGTATCAAGAATAAAAGCAATTGTTGTAAAACCCGAAGTAGGTGAGGTGTATGAAGGTAAAGTGAAATCAATAATGCCTTTTGGTGCTTTTGTTGAAATTTTACCAGGTAAAGATGGTTTATTGCATATTTCTGAAATAGATTGGAAACGTTACGAATCTATGGATGGTTTGTTTAAAGTAGGCGATGAGGTAAGAGTGAAACTTCTGGATATAGATAAACAAGGTAAATTAAAATTATCAAGAAAGGTATTATTACCTAGACCTCCAAAAGAGGAAAATAAAGAAAAAAAGGAAAAATCAGGTGATGAAACATCGGCAGAAACTAAAACTGCAGAATAATAAAACCAGAATTTTACTAAATAAAAAAAGCGTGTCTGAATAATTTAGATACGCTTTTTTATTTGAAGGGTTATTTAAGAATATCTATAATAACAAATTCAGTTCTGCGGTTATTGGCTTTCCCTTCAGGGGTAGAATTGTTGTCAATAGGAGATGATTCTCCAAAACCCTTATATTGTAATCTTTTTTGCAAAACTCCCTTTTCAATCAGATAATCGTAAACAGTTTTAGCTCTGTTTTCGGATAATACTTGATTGGTTTTTTCGTGACCATCATTATCTGTATGACCCCGTAGTTCAATTTTAATGTTTTTGTTTTCGTTTAAAAAATCTATTAAAATACCCAGTTCAGTTTTAGAATCGTCTTTCAGGTCATATTTGTTGGTGTCAAAAAAAATATTCTTTAAAACAACCTTTTCTCCTATAGCAATTTTATTCATGGGTACGTCTAAATAAATAGGTTTATCTTTAGGATATTTTTCTGTAGAAAAGTTTTCGGTAAAAAATAGATAGCCATCATCGAATACATTCAGGCTATAGGTCTTTTTATTTGGTAAAATGGTCATAAACGTACCATTAATTTTATCTGCATAACCGGCATATAAACTTTCTCCGGTTTTTAAATCTAATATTTCAACCAGGGCATTTAAAGGTTTTTTGTTTTTGGCATCATAAACCTTTCCTTTTATGTAATTTACGCTTTGAGGTCTTATTTCTGAAGGAAGATCAAAAGAATAGATGTCAAAACCACCTTTTCCGTTAAAATTATTAGATGAAAAAAAAGCGGTGGTTCCATTGGCATTTACAGTTAAACCACTTTCCTCGCCATAAGTATTTATCGGGTAACCAAAGTTTTTAGCTTTTCCCCAATTTCCTGTACTGTCCAATCGGGAAACAAAGAGGTCTTTATTGCCCATTCCGGGCCATCCGTTTGACGAAAAATAAAGTGTTTCATTATCAGGATGAATGAATGGTGATTGTTCATCGTACGGAGTGTTTACATTAGATCCTAAATTGATAGGAACTTGCCATTTGCCGTTTTCATCTAAAGTGCTTTTCCAGATGTCGTAACTCCCATATCCACCTTTTCTGTCACTTACAAAATATAATGTACGGCCGTCTGCGGATAAGGAAGGCTGAGATTCCCATCCGGAAGTATTGATGGGAGAACCTAAATTAACAGGCTTACTCCAGTTATCACCTTCTTTCTGAGAAACGTAAATATCGCATCTGCCCAATCCATCAGGTCTGTTGCAACCCGTGAAAAATAAAAATTGTCCATCAGAAGAAATACACTGTGCACCTTCATTATATTCAGGAGTATTTATATTATTACTAAGATATTGGGCAGTTTGCCATTTTCCATCCTTTTTTACAGAACTATAAAAATCTTCATTATTATTTATCTGTCTGGTGAAAATTAAGATTTGTTCATCCGGAGTTACTGCAGGCATATATTCATGTTGTACAGTATTGATGGCATCTCCTAAGTTTATTGGAGTGAAAGAAACCGGTTTTTTGATAGCATTTAGGGCAAAATCACAATCTTTTAAGTACTTTTCAACTAAAATAACTTTTTCAGGTTTGAGGTTGCTTTTAGTCGAGAAAATATTAAAATGTTTAATTGCTTCATTATAATCACCAGTTTTTAATTCTACCTCTGCTAAATAAAAATATCTGTCTATACCCAATTCAGGTGCGATATCAAAAGCTTTTTTGTATAATGATTTTGCATTTAAGAAATCACCCTGAAACCGATAAATATCAGCTTTTAAATGATATGCTTCTGAAAATTTAACATCTTGTTTTATAGCTAAATCTAGCTCTTTTTGGGCATTTAAAAAATCATTTAAATCCAATAAAGATTGTGCCTTTTCAAAAGATTTTATAGCCGATCTGTTTTTTGTAGAGTAATTAACCTGTGCAAATAGAACCAGATTTATACTAATTAAAGCAAAAGTCAGTAAGGCCTTCATTCATTTAGTTTTTGAAAACTAAATTTATCAATTATTAAGGTATATTCAAGAATTTATGTGTTTGTAAAGAAATTTCCCATTTAGGGTTGTTTTTTACATAATCTATAATCAAAGGAAGCATTTGTTGAGACTTAGACCATTCTGGTTGAAGGTATAATTTACATCCTTCGCCCACATTTTTAGCGTGTTCTTCTGCCCAGGCAAAATCACTTTTATTAAACACAATGATTTTAAGTTCGTGGGCATGTTTAGCAATATTAGGATCAGGAGCCTTGAATTTTTTTGGAGAAAGACATACCCAATCCCAATGGCCAGAAATAGGGTAGGCACCAGAAGTTTCAATAAATGTTAAGATGCCTTTTTTCTTTAATTCAGAAGTTAAATAATCCAGGTTATACAGTAGAGGTTCTCCTCCCGTAATAACTACGGCTTTTCCTGGGTATTTACTTGCATTCACTACAATTTCATCAGCCGGGGTTAAAGGGTGTATATCCGCATCCCAGGACTCTTTAACATCGCACCAATGACAGCCAACATCACAACCACCTAGTCTAATGAAATAAGCAGCTTTTCCAGTGTTAAATCCTTCTCCTTGAATTGTATAGAACTCTTCCATTAAAGGAAGCATAGAACCATCTTCTGGTACGTAATTTTTCAAAATAACTCTTTTAACCTCTTAAATACACGATACAGGAAAAAGAAAATCCCCGATCTTTCTGCAAAGATAAACCATTTCGTTGTGGTTTTGAAGAATCATTTAATTACATTGAAATTTTTACTGTAGATTTTAGAAGTTGTATTCAATAGAAAACATAATAAGATGAGGGATTTTAAAGGTGGGGAATAAGTTTTTTGATAACTTAGATTTTAGAATTTATTAGTTTTCCTAGCAATCTATAATCTGTGGTGAAATCACATATTTCCTTGAATTTACTTTCCTTAAATCGTTTAGATAAGGGGTTTATAATAATATTTCTTTCTTCCGGTATAATAGCTGATGGAACAGAAAATGCAAGAATAGATTGGTCTTCCAGAAGCTGCTCTCCTAACCATTGTGTATAATCAAAATCATAAGCCCAGGATTGCTTTAGTTTTTTTGAATCTACATGAAATAAGCTTTCATCATCAGGAAGTTCTATTTTTAATAAAGCTATGTTTTGCATGTTTTCGGCAACCTTGGCATGAATGAATTTTTCGAGCAATGCCAGTGATATGTGTTCGCTGGTGTAAATGCAAGGAGTGTTAATGGCATTCCAACGGCCTCCAAATAGCTTTGCACCAACGCCATCTTTGTCGTTGATATAGTCTTTGTTAGCTAGTCGATAAACAATCATATATACACGCCGTATGTAATTCTGCCTAATTCATTGCTGATTAATTTAACACCCCAAAAAGATTTTAATGAATTAAAATCCAATGTATTGCCCAATATATGTTTTGGTGTTATTAACCATTCTTTTAGGTTGTCAGGAGTTTTAAAAATAGACAAACCTAATTTACTCATATTCAGTATTTGATGAAGATGCTCGGCATATAAGCCTTCAAATGCTTTATTGTCTTTAATATAGCGTTGTAAAGTACGTGTATTAATATGTAGTATATCTGCCCATTCTATTTGACTAAAAGGTATATTTTGTTGGAGATTTTCAAAAGCATCTATTGAGAAATTAATGTCTTTAGTAGCTCTGGCATAAAGAACTTCAGGTTCTGAAGCTATAAGTATTTGTTTGTTAGATTCTGGTTGTTTATACTTCAAAGATTTCATAGTATTTGTGTTTTTTACTTTAAAATACAAATTGTCACACCAATGTACGACTTTTTATTTGTTTTTCAAATTAAAACTATTTTTCAACAACCGTGGGGTATTTGCACTAATTTGTTAACTTCGCTTTTTGCATAAAAAGAAGCAAGATAGTTTACACGTTAAATTAAGATATGGCTGAAGAAACAGGTAATCAGAGCGAGTACGCAGAGGATAGAATTATCCCGATTAATATCGAGGAGGAAATGAAATCGGCGTACATCGATTATTCTATGTCGGTAATTGTTTCCAGGGCATTGCCTGATGTTAGAGACGGTTTAAAGCCGGTACATAGAAGGGTGCTGTACGGAATGCAGGATTTGGGACTTCAAAGTAACAAACCTTATAAAAAATCTGCCCGTGTTGTGGGAGAAGTTTTGGGTAAGTATCACCCACACGGAGATTCATCAGTTTACGATACTATGGTACGTATGGCTCAGCCCTGGTCTTTAAGATACCTGATGGTTGATGGACAAGGTAACTTTGGATCTGTAGATGGAGATATGCCTGCGGCGATGCGTTATACCGAGGTGCGTTTTAAAAAGATGGCCGAGGAGATGCTTATCGATATCAATAAAGATACGGTAGATTTTCGTAATAACTTTGACGACTCTTTACAAGAACCTACCGTTTTGCCAACAAGAATACCTAATCTTTTGGTAAATGGAGCTTCAGGTATTGCGGTGGGGATGGCAACTAATATGGCCCCTCACAACCTTTCAGAATCAATAGATGCTACTATTGCTTATATTGATAATAAGGAAATAGAGATACAGGAACTGGTACAGCATATTAAAGGTCCGGATTTTCCAACTGGTGGAATTATATACGGTTATGAAGGTGTAAAAGAAGCTTTCGAAACGGGAAGAGGTCGTATTGTGATGCGGGCAAAAGCAGATATCGAAACAACTTCATCTGATAGAGAACGTATTGTAGTTTCTGAAATTCCATATCAGGTTAATAAAGCTCAGATGATCGAAAGAACAGCAGAGCTGGTTAACGAAAAGAAAATTGAGGGGATTTCTGAAATTAGAGATGAGTCTGACAGAGATGGTATGCGTATCGTTTATGAAATAAAAAGAGATGCAAATGCCGGGGTTGTATTAAATAACTTATATAAGTATACAGCTTTACAGACTTCATTTAGTGTAAATAACATTGCTTTGGTAAATGGAAGGCCAATGTTATTGAACTTGAAAGACCTTATTGTACACTTTGTTGATCATAGACATGATGTAGTCGTAAGAAGAACCAAGTTTGAATTAAATGAGGCAGAAAAAAGAGCACATATTCTGGAAGGTTTATTAATAGCTCTTGATCATTTAGACGAGGTAATTAACCTAATCAGAAATTCAGCAACACCAGAAGAGGCAAGAGAAGGATTGATGGAGAAATTTGGTCTGTCAGACATTCAGGCTCGGGCTATTCTGGATATGACTCTTCGTCGTTTAACAGGTCTGGAAAGAGATAAGATTAAAGAAGAGTATGCTGAATTAATGAAACAGATAGAATATTTGAAATCTGTTTTAGAAAATGAGTCTTTGAGGATGAGTATTATCAAAGATGAATTACTGGAGATTAAAGATAAATATGGCGACGAGAGAAGAACAGAAATAGTTCACTCAGCTGCTGAATTAATGACCGAAGACTTCATTGAAGATGAAGATGTGGTAATTACAATTTCTCACGAAGGATACATTAAACGTACCCCTTTAACAGAATACCGTACTCAAGGAAGGGGAGGGAAAGGTTCAATAGGTTCAAATTCTAGAGATGAAGACTTTATTGAACATATATTTGTAGCTTCTAACCATAACTATTTATTATTTTTTACAGACAAAGGAAAATGTTATTGGTTAAGAGTATTTGAAATTCCGGAAGGAAGTAGAACCAGCAAGGGTAGAGCTATCCAGAATATAATCAATATCGAGAAAGAAGAGAAGATTAAAGCGTACATTAAGGTGGTGAATTTGAAAGATCAGGAATATCTTGAAAGCAACTTCATTATTATGTGTACCAAAAAAGGAACTATCAAGAAAACTACGCTAGAGGCTTATAGTCGCCCTCGTTCAAATGGTATTAATGCAATCAATATTAATGAAGGCGACGAATTGTTAGAAGCTAGTTTAACATCTGGAAGTTCAGAAATTGTTATGGCTTTACGTTCTGGAAGAGCAATCCGTTTCAATGAGTCTACCGTAAGACCAATGGGACGTACAGCAACCGGGGTAAGAGGTATTTCTCTTGCGCATGACAAAGATGAAGTGGTGGGAATGATTAGCATTGATTCTCCGGAAAGTACTGTATTGGTAGTTTCTGAAAAAGGATACGGAAAGCGTACCGATATTGAAGACTACCGTGTGACAAATAGAGGTGGTAAAGGTGTTAAAACCATCAATGTAACAGATAAAACCGGAAATCTGGTCGCTATTAAAAGTGTCACTGATAATGATGATTTAATGATTATCAACAGATCGGGAATCGTAATCAGGATTGCAATGGATACTTTAAGAGTTATGGGACGTGCTACACAAGGTGTAAGATTGATTACGTTGAAAGAGAATGATGAAATAGCATCTGTAACTAAGGTAGAAAGGGATGAGGAAGAAGAGAATGCAGAAGAAAATAACGAACTAAACAATCAAAACAATACAGAAGAAGCTGAGAATTCAACAGATACAACTGAAGAATAAAAGCTTTGTTAAAAAACAACAAAATGAAAAAAGCGATATTGAGCATTTTTATGTTTGCAGCAGTATCCTCGGCATTTGCGCAAAAGTCAGAGATAAGTGCAGCAAAAAATAGTTATGCCCTGTTTGAGGTAAACTTACAGGCAAAGGCAACAATGAAAAAGCAACTGGAAGTTTTAAATACAGCTAAGACTTCTATAGATAAAGCTGTTTTACATGATAAAACAAAAGGTTCTGCCGAAGCTTGGTCTAACAGAGGCTTAATTTATTCTGCAATAGCTGTTACCGATACGGTAAATAAATCAAAAGCTGAAGAAGCTATGAAAACGGCATTAGAGTCTATTGCTGAAGCTAAGAAATTAGACGCTGCTGGAAAAGAAAAAAATATATTGACCAATGCAGAGAATAATTTGTTGATATATATGCAAAATAAAGGTGTAAAAGCATTCAATACTAAAAATTATAAAGAAGCTTTTAATGCGTTTAAATATATGTCATCAGTTCAGCCTCAGGATTCATTATTCACGATGTATGCTGCATATGCTGCAAACAATGCCCAAATGCCGGAAGAAGCAATCACTTATTATGAGAAATCACTTTCATTAAATAAGAAAAATCCGGTAATATATCAGGAGTTAAGCAGATTGTATTTAAGTAAAGCAGATACATCTAAAGCTTTAAAAACGATAGAAGAAGGAAGGGAAGGACATCCTGAAAACTTGAGTCTTATTTTAGATGAATTGAATATTTATTTGAATAAAGGACAAGTAGCCTCTCAAATTTCAAAGATTGAAAATGCTGTAAACAGAGATCCAAAGAATAAAACCTTACACTTTGTTGCGGGGATAGCTTATAATGCCAATAAACAGCCGGAGAAAGCAGCTGAGGCATATAAAAAAGCTATAGAGTTAGATCCGAATTATACAGATGCTATCTTAAATCTTTCAATCTTATACATCGATAAGGCTAACGTGTATATTAATGAAGCAAACAAATTACCTAATAACAAAAGCACAGAGGCAAAATATAATGCGCTGAAAGGACAGTTTGAAGGTGAATTGAAAAAAGCTTTACCTCTATTAGAAAGAGCAAGAGAGCTTAATCCTAAAGATGTAAACGTATTAAATACCTTACGTGAAGTTTATGTGAAATTGAATAGAATGGATAAAGCAACCCAAATTAAGAAAGAATTGGGAGACTTATAGTGATAGAATTTCATTAAAAAAACAGAAAAGGATCGGACAGAAAAGTTCGATCCTTTTTTGTTTAATAAGTTTCTGGAGTTCTGATTTAAACAAAAAGCATAAAAAATACGTTTAGTAAAATAATGCATTATAGTTACTGTTAGATATTTATGTTAAATCCAGCAAAAAAAATACAAAGAACCTCTCAGATTATATCGGTTTTAGCTAAATATGGGTTTAGAGACTTTCTCTCTAGGTTGCCGTGGAATGGTAGCAATAAAACAGATGTCAAAAATTCAGTGGACACTAACAGTGTTTCTGTATATACTCGTGTGAGAATGGTTTTAGAAGAGTTAGGGCCAGCTTTTGTTAAACTAGGTCAAGCTGCAACAACCAGAGAAGGGTTACTTCCCGAAGAATTGGTTGTAGAGTTTCAAAAATTAGAAGATAAAGTAAAGCCAGTGACTTTAGATGTTAATAGATTTTTGAATAAAGAGCTGGGCATTTCCTTATCAGATTATTTTAAAAGTATAGAAGAAGAACCTTTTGCATCTGCATCTATTTCGCAGGTGTATAAAGCTCAGTTAGTTTCAGGAGAGAACGTAGTGCTGAAAGTCAGGAGACCAGGTGTAGATGAGTTGTTAAAGATAGATATGGCTTTAATGAAGGACTTGGCAAAAATATTATCAACCTATAGTGTTGCTTTAGAGAAATTAAATCTTCCATTAATTGTAGAATCTTTTTCAAATAGCCTAACAGCAGAACTTTCTTTAGATAAAGAGAGACTTAATATGGAAAAGTTTGCAGAAAACTTTGAGGGAAATGAGAATATAAAAATTGCAAAGGTATTTCCTGAGTTATGTAATGATTTTGTACTATGTATGGAGTTTTTAAAAGGCACTAAAATTACAGATGTAAAAAAACTACAAAAACAGAATATAGATTTACAGAAACTAGCGGAAAATGGACTTAATCTTTATCTTGAACAGGTTTTGGTACACGGTTTTTTCCATGGAGACCCACATCCTGGAAATTTAATGGTGATGCCTGACGGCAAGATTGCCTTTCTGGATTTCGGGAATATGGGGACTTTATTAAAAAGTGATAGAAAGCAGCTGGAAGACTTTGTAACGGCCTCTGTAGAGGAAGATGCTGTATGGCTAGGGAATGTTATTGAGGATATCGCTATTTATAGCAAGATAAATGATAGAAAACGTTATGAAAGAGCATTAAACGAGCTGTTTGAAATTATGGGGAATGTTTCTTTAGGCTCAATGAATCTTCAGGAAATATTGAGTAAGGTCTGGGGTATTGTTGGGGACAACCAAATCCATTTTCCAGAATATATTTATCAATTAATAAGAGGGATTTCTTTAATGGAAGGTATTGGGCGTAAGTTAGATCCTAATTTAAATATTCTGGACAAAATAAGGCCATTTACTAATAAGATTATATTAGAACACTTAAATCCTAAAAATATTTTAGAAAAAAGCTTTAGAAAGTTAAGAGCTACGGGGCGTGATATTGAACGTTTACCTGAAGATTTGAGAGAAATATTCAGGCAGGTAAAAAAAGGTGATTTGTCTTTGAATTTATCCGTAGAAAAAATAGAAAAACTCAATTCTAATTTAAGAAGAACAGGAGATAAATTAACTTTAGCCATCGTATTTCTGGGGCTTTGTATATTATCTGCTCTCACAATGTCTGTAAATCTAAAACCTGTTGTTTTGGGAATACCTTTAATAGCATTTATCTTTTTACTGATAACCTTATTTACTGGTTTCGTTTTAATCCTGTTAGTGCTAAGACCCAAAGAAAAATAAAGGCTAGTCTTTTTTCCAAATGGTATTTCGAATATTCAATTTTTCGGGATCAAAAGTAGGGTTTTTACCTGCTCTCTTTTGTGATTCGTAGTCTTTAAATGCTTTTAAAGCTGGTTTTTGGAGTAAAATAATAGCCACTATATTTAACCAGGCCATAATACCCACTCCAATATCTCCAATCATCCAAGCGTCTCCACCTTTAGAAATACAACCAAAATATACACTTACCAGAAATACAATTCTAAGAATATTGATCTTAAGTTTTGAGGTAGGATTATTTCCATGTAAATAATGCAGATTAGATTCCGCAATAAAATAATAAGCTATAGCAGTGGTAAAAGCAAAAAATAGGAGGGCAAATGCAATAAACTCATTACCAATAGAAGGGAAGTGTGATGCAACGGCTGCTTGAGTAAAAGCAGGACCTTCTTCAATACCAGGAAGTTGTTCTAAAAGAAAACCGCCAGCAGGGTTTTTAACGTTATATTTTCCTGTAAATAATATAATAAAAGCTGTTGAAGAACAAACAAATAACGTATCTATATAAACCGAAAATGCCTGAACAAGCCCTTGTTTTACAGGATGAGAGGTCGCAGCAGCTGCCGCAGCATGAGGGGCTGTTCCTTGCCCTGCTTCATTCGAGTAAATTCCTCTTTTAATTCCCCAGGATACCGCCATTCCAATAATACCTCCAAAAGTAGCATCAATACCAAAAGCAGATTTTACAATCAAAGAGAAAATTTCTGGAATTTCATTCAGGTTAAGGAAAAGAATAACAACAGCCATCAGTATATAAGCACCAGCCATAAAAGAAACTATCACTTCAGATACCCGGGCAATACGTTGTACACCTCCAAATATAATTACAGCGAGTAAAGCAGCAACGGAAATTCCAGTAACATAAGGCGGAATGTTAAATGCATTGTTCATGCTATCTGCAATACTGTTACTTTGTACGCCAGGTAAAAACAAAGTACAACTAATCATAGTGGCTATGGCGAAAAGTAGTGCATACCATTTAACTCCAAGGCCGCGTTCGATATAATAGGCAGGGCCACCTTTATACTGTCCTTCTTTTTCAATTTTATAAATCTGACCTAAGGTTGCTTCAATAAATGCAGTTGCTGCGCCAAAAAAAGCAATCATCCACATCCAAAAGACTGCGCCGGGTCCACCCATTGCAATGGCAGTAGCTACACCGGCAATGTTTCCGGTCCCAACTCTTCCAGCTATAGCTATAGAAAAAGCTTGAAAGGGACTAACACCTTTACTGTCTGAACTCTCTTTAAACAATAGGGTAACCATATCTTTAATATATCTTACCTGAAGAAATTTTGTTACAAAAGAAAAGTAAAGTCCGGCACCAATACACAAAATTAAAAATACGTTTGACCAGATAATATCATTAAGGAATTTGATTATATGCATCTGCTTATTTGAAGGTTTATACTCCTAAATTAAGAAAAATAGATAGTTTAACAACTGGTGTTAAAAAATAGGTAGAAATAAATTGGCTTAATTTTAGATGTATCTCATCTAATTATTAAACGAATTGTTAACTTAAAAAAATGTACCATGGGAAATGTCCTTTATACAATCGCAGTTATATTAGTTATAATCTGGATCTTTGGAGCTTTTGTGACCCCTTTTGGAGGAGGTTTAATACATATATTAATCGTGCTTGCAATTATAGCTGTATTGCTCAGAATAATAAAAGGTAATTAGTAAAGAGAGGTTTATTTTGTTTTTAATCTGCTGAATATATAGACTAATCCATAGCCTATAAGTGTGGCTGTCCCTGAAATACTTAGTTGTAAAACTAGTTCAAGAAGCCAAAAAGCAGAAGGTTTACCATTAAAGCTATTATACACCAATATACAGCCGAAAAATATTACATACAGAATAACAACGGGAATATAGTTACCTATTGTAAGGGACTTCGTTTTATTATATACTACAAAACTGTATGCTATAAAGTAGATAGATAAGATGTATGGTTGAAATTTTAAGAAAATAGGGGTGTAAAATAAATGGTAAGATAAGTAAATTAATAAAGCAACAAACGCTGATACGATGTAAAAAGAGGTATGTAGTTTTTGTTCCATGGTTAAGATTCTTCTAAAAGAGTTTTAGCTAATATAATATCTTCGGGATAGGTAATCTTGATATTAAAAACATCACCTTCTACCAGATTGATAGGATATCCAGCCGCTTCTACAACAGAAGCATCGTCCGTGAAATTCTCATTGTATTCTTGTAAGTAAGCCTTTTTTAGCAAATCATAATCAAAAGATTGAGGTGTTTGTATAAGGGCAATTTGCTGACGTGGAACAGATCTGTTAGATGAAGTGTGCGGATCTATAATCCTTACCGAATCTTTTGATGGAGCATAGCTTATGCCATTTCCTTTATCCTTTGCTGCTGTAAAACATTTGTCAATGGTTTCTGTGGATACTAATGGTCGTACAGCATCATGTATAGCAATAATAGCTTTTTCTCTGGGTTTAAGAAGATCGTTTACTTTTTCTAAACCATTTTTTACAGAGAAAAATCGTTCCGCTCCACCAGAGGCAAAGTGATAGTTTGTATTAAGACTACTAGTTTTAGAAAGCTCATTCCAATAATGCTGGTCTTTTTCGGAAAGTACCAATACAATTTCCGGAGAATAGGCAGATTGTAGGAACTTTTCTATAGTATGTACAATTATCGGTTTATTATTGATTAATAAAAACTGCTTAGGAGTAGTGCTGTTCATTCTTTTTCCAGAACCTCCGGCAACAATTATAGCAAAAAACCGATAATCCATTATAAAGCTTATTTAGAAATAAAGGGTATACAAACAGAACAGACATCAATCAAAAAAGATACCTTGTTAAGAATAATTTCTTACGGAAGGTATCTTTTTTATATCGGATAACTATCAAGCTGAACGGCTTGTTTATTCCTTTTTTATTTTTATATTCAAAATTAGATAATCAGCATGGCATCACCATAGCTGTAGAATCTGTATTTTTCTTTAACAGCAATTTCATAAGCATTCATTACATGCTCGTAACCACCAAAAGCAGCAACCATCATCAATAATGTAGATTCTGGTGTATGAAAGTTAGTAATCATGCTGTTAGCTATGCTAAAATCATAAGGAGGGAAGATGAATTTAGAAGTCCAGTCATTCATCGGTTTTAGAGTATGACTTGCAGATACTGCAGATTCAATACTTCTCATCACCGTAGTACCTACAGCACAAATTCTTCTTTTTTCTTCGATAGCTTTGTTTACCACATTCGCATCTTTCTCAGCAATCATAAATTGCTCAGAGTCCATTTTATGTTTGGTTAAATCTTCAACCTCCACTTGTCTGAAAGTACCTAAACCAACGTGTAGTGTTACCTCGGCAAACTCAACACCTTTAAGCTCAAGTCTTTTCATTAATTCCCTGCTAAAGTGCAAGCCTGCAGTTGGTGCAGCTACAGCACCTTCGTTTTTAGCAAAAATAGTTTGATAACGCTCTTTGTCTTCTAGTGTAGGTTTACGTTTAATGTATTTAGGAAGTGGAGTTTCGCCTAATATTTCAATATTTTCACGGAATTCTTCGTCAGTACCGTCAAATAAAAATCTAATGGTTCTTCCTCTGGAAGTAGTGTTGTCTACAACCTCAGCAACCAATAAATCGTCATCACCGAAATATAGTTTATTACCCACTCTGATTTTTCTGGCAGGATCAACAAGAACGTCCCAAAGTCTTAATTCTTTGTTTAATTCTCTCAATAAGAAAACTTCGATGGTAGCACCTGTTTTTTCTTTATTACCATATAAACGGGCAGGAAAAACTTTGGTGTTATTTAAAATCATCACGTCTTTGTCGTCAAAATAACCAAGAACATCTTTAAATAATTTGTGTTCAATATGTCCTGTTTTTTTGTCCAAAACCATTAAACGTGATTCGTCACGTTTTTCAGCAGGATGATGGGCTACTAAAGAATCAGGTAAGTGGAATTTAAATTGTGATAATTTCATATGTCTGTAAACAAAATATTTCGGAGCGCAAATTTACAAAAAATAAATTCATAAACGTAACAAAGCTACTTAATAAGTGTTTTCGAAAGTTTTATATTTATCTTTTTTTACATGAAAATGTGGGAAATGATAGGGATATAAGATAGTCGTTTCCAATTAAATCAAAGGAATTAGTTAAATTATAGCTAGTTTATTAGATTTACTTTGTAACAAAATCCGATTTTTGTTGTCTTTGAGTATATGGTATTATTCTTCAAGTTGTTTAAAGAAAGCTTCTATTTTGCCTACGATGCATTACGGCAGAATAAAACACGTACATTTCTTTCTTTATTGGGAATAACTATTGGTATAGTTACCATTATCTCTGTTTTTGCATTGGTAGATACATTTAGGGGGAAATTACAGGAGAGTGCAGATAAATTAGGAACTAAAACAGTATTTATAGAAAAATGGCCATGGGGAGGTTTTGGAGAATATCCCTGGTGGAAATATGTACAAAGGCCAGAAGCTCAATTAAAAGAAGCCGAACTTTTGAAAGCAAGATTAAATGATGTAGAAGGTGTTTCTTATGAATTGCATATAGCTAATAAAACCCTTAAACACAAGAATAACTCTATAGAAGGTGCCAAAATTATAGCAGTTTCTTATGATTCTTATAAGACATGGACATTTGATTTTGAAGAGGGTAGGTATTTTACTGAATTAGAATCTCAATCGGGGACAGCATTAACGGTAATTGGAGCAGGAGTAGCAGAGGGGTTATTTCCTAATCAACAAGCAGTCGGAAAGTTTATTAAAATAATGGGACGTAATGTGATGGTTGTAGGTGTTTTAAAGAAAGAAGGGGAGGATATGTTGGGTTTTTCTTTTGATAATGAAGTAGTGATACCCTTAAATTTTGCAAGAAACCTCATAGATATTCGCAACAACAATTATTCTCCTCAGATTACTGTTAGAGGTAAAGACAACTTAAATATAGATCAACTGGAAGATGAACTGCGTGGTGCTATGCGTTCTATCAGAAAGCTGAAACCGGCTCAGGAAGATGATTTTGCATTGAATAAAAGTACCATTCTTTCCGAACAGTTAGATCAAATGTTTATTATTATCAATATTGCAGGCTGGATTATAGGTGGATTTTCTATTCTGGTAGGCGGCTTTGGTATAGCCAATATTATGTTTGTTTCTGTCAAAGAAAGAACCAATATCATAGGGATACAGAAATCATTGGGGGCTAAAAATTATTTTATCCTTATGCAGTTTCTTTTTGAATCCATAGCCCTTTCTTTGATTGGAGGTTTGTTGGGGTTAGCTATTGTATTTGGTGCAAGCCAACTGGCAACACATCTGTTTGATTTTAAAATTATCCTTAACCTGGATAATATTATCCGGGGAATAACAATATCCGTAGTTATAGGTGTTATTTCTGGATTTTGGCCAGCCTATTCAGCTTCAGCGTTAAATCCGGTAGATGCTATTCGTTCGAATTAGAGTCTGCAGGTTGTTGTTCACCTTCAATCATCTTTCTGATATTGGTAAGTCTTTCCCAGGAAGCACAAAAAGTATTGGTATAACCAAAACTTTCAAGTATGAGGATATCTGAATTAACAGTTTTTCTAACATCATACATCATTGTACAGTCATTATACTGAAGCGTTTCAGGTAATTCCTTATTCGCATAGTATTGTTTCATTTCGGCAAGTTCTTCTGGAGTCATGGCACAAAAATAATCTTAAAAATCAAATAAACTCAATTGTTGATTATTGTTAGGTGGTTTAGAATCTCCGAAAACCGTTTTACCTCCATATTTCCAGGCATTTTCGCTCTCTCTCTTAATCAATTCATCAAAGTTGTTATTAGGTGTAAAATGTTGTTCCGATTTAAAAGCCAGATTACTTAATGCTTTTACAGCCATAGATTTTTCCGAAAATCCAAGTTTAGATTCTTGTACTGCTTTATTCATAAAATCTATTGTCTCATCAAAAACTTTAGTTAACACCGGAAAAGGATGACCGTCTTTGCCTCCATGAGCAAAAGAAAACCGCGCAGGATCTTTAAATCTGGTGGGCGTACCAAAAATAACTTCGCTTACCAAAGCCAGAGATTGCAGTGTACGCGGACCTAAACCTTCCAGTAATAATAATTCTTCAAAATCTGCCGGACGCTTTTCATGACTAAGCCAAAGCATAGCACCCAATCTTTTAAGGTCAACATCTTTTGCCCTTACATCGTGATGTTTAGGCATGTGTAATTGTTGTATTTCTGCAAGTATATGTTGAGGTTTTTCTTGTGTTAAATTGATAATTCCCTCTTTGCTGGGTTTAGCAGATAAAGCAGTTAAGTCCAGAATATTTCCATGATTAATTCCACAAATACCACTGTGCGGTGTTTCTGTAAAGTTCTTAACAGAAGCAGAGTGCCAATGGTATCTTCTGGCACTTGAGCTTGCATCCTGCATTCCTTGCTGTACAACCGTCCAGTTTCCTTTCTGATCTAAGATAAAGCAATGCAGGTAAAGCTGATAGCCATCTTGTACGGCTGTATTATCTACTTTGGCAACCAGTTTAGAAGAACGAATAAGCTGATTGGCATTTAATCCGTTTCGTTCACTATAAATTAATAATTCATGAGGAGTGGCTTTGGATTGTTTGCCTTTACCGCCACAAATAAATAAGCCAAGTTCTTTACTTAATGGATTAATAGATCGTTTTAAAGCGCCTAAAACAGAAGTGGTTATACCGGATGAATGCCAGTCCATTCCTAAAACACAGCCCAGACTCTGGAACCAAAAAGGATCAGACATTCTTTTCAGAAATTCATCTGCTCCATAATTTTCCAAAATAGATTCTGTTATAGAAAGTCCCAGTTTAGCCATTCTGTCTGCAAGCCATTTAGGGACATGGCCGTAATGAAGAGGAAGATTGGCAACACCTGATTTTTGCATTTTAAAATAAACTTAATTGTCCGTTATAGGATATGAGTTCCTTATCGCTCCAGAAATTGGATAGAGAGACTCCTAAAAGCCTGATTTTCTTTTCCTCAATATCTATAGCTCCCAGTAAAGATTTAGAAATCTCTAATAGCGTATCTGTATCCGAAATGTATTTTGTTAAGGTTTGGCTACGTGTTATTTGAGTAAAATCTGCAAACTTAACTTTTAGCGTTATTGTTTTTCCCTCAGCATTTTTAGCTGTCATACGCTGGCTAACCCGTTTGCTGAGTTTCTCAAGTTCAATATGTAGAAGCTCAGGATCATTAATGTCATTTTCAAAAGTGTCTTCAGCGCCAACAGACTTACTGATACGATTGGGATGTACTTCTCTGCGATCTATACCGCGGACAATGTTATAATAGAACCCACCGGCTTTTCCAAATTGTCTGATGAGTTTGCTTTCTTCCCATTGCTTTAAATCGTAACCAGTAAAAATCCCTAGCTTTTTCATTTTAGCTGCAGTTACTTTGCCCACTCCAAAAAACTTTTCGATTGGAAGTGTTTCAATAAAAGGAATAACCTTTGAAGGACCAATAAAAGTAAGTCCATCAGGTTTTTGATAATCTGAAGCTATTTTAGCAATGAATTTGTTGGTAGACACACCCGCAGAAGCTGTTAACTGAAGTTCTTCTTGAATGTTCTCTTTTATTTTTTTAGCGATATCTATTGCCGAACCAATATGCAGTTTATCTTCTGTCACATCTAAATAAGCTTCGTCTAAAGATAAAGGCTCTATAAGATCTGTATAACGACCGAAAATAGACCGTATATGCAAAGATACCTCCCGGTAAACATCAAAGCGTGGTCTGGTGAAAATAAGGTGTGGGCAAAGCTCTAATGCTTTTCTGGAGGACATGGCAGAGCGTACCCCGTACTGACGAGCTTCGTAGCTACAGGTAGCCACCACACCGCGTCCATCGGGAGAGCCGCCTACAGCCAGGGCTTTTCCTCTGAATTCAGGGAAATCCCGTTGCTCTACAGAGGCGTAAAATGCATCCATATCAATATGGATGATTTTCTTGTAGGTATTTTCCTCTTTCTGTGCCATTAACAGCTTACTCACTTAAAAACAAAATTACTAAAATATTTAGTAATTATAAGTGCTTTTTGAGATTATACAGACATTTTATTAGAGGTTTAATGTTTACTTTTAAACAATATAAATAAAATGCTATCTATAATTTAGATAGCAAGCAATAGGCAGCAAATAGATTTATGTCAATAGATGAAATAAACGATAAAAACGAGACACTAGCTAAAATAGCGGCTCAATTAAGTTGTCCCGATAGGGAAGAGGGGATAGCCATGGGGGAAATGATGGACGAAACCAATATTGGAATGACTTTAGCTACTTTAGATAACCTTTCTTTAGGACAGGTTAATTCTGTATTAGAAATTGGACATGGCAATGCCGGTCACCTGAAACTTTTATTTGACAGAAGTAATGATTTACATTATACCGGAATAGAAATTTCGGAAACCATGTCTTTACAGGCTAAACAAATCAATAAAGATTTTATTACAAAACAGAAAGCAGAATTTGTGCTGTATAATGGTGGTAATGTATTACCCTTTGATGATGGAATATTTGATAGGGTATTTACTGTAAATACGCTATATTTTTGGGAAGCCCCTTTAGCGTTTATAACAGATGTTTTTAGAGTCTTACGTCCCGGAGGGAGTTTGCTGCTTACTTTTGCGCATAAAGATTTTATGGAAAAGCTGCCGTTTGTTAAATTCGGTTTTCGCTTGTATAATCCCAATGATATAGCTGATTTATTAAAAAGTACTGATTTTTCTATTGCTGAGGCAAAAGAACATGCCGAAGAAGTGAAAAGTAAAACCGGAGAATTGGTTGTTAGGCAGTTTTCTGTGTTGACTATTCGTAGAAAAGTTTAAAGAAGAGAAGCTATCCCTTATATTCAGTGGGGTGAAAATAGGAGATAGCTTTACCTCTGTTTACAGTTTATTGTTCGGTATCTTCGCTGTAAAGCTCTTCAATAATATCATGATATTTTTTCTCAATAACTTTTCTTTTAGGCTTTAGAGTCGGTGTAATTTCTCCCTCTTCCATACTAAAAGGATTTCTTTTGAGTTTGAAGGTTTTTATTCTTTCAAACTTTGCCAGTTCCTGAGCATATTTTTTAAGGTCTTCCTCAATCCATTTTCTTATTTCGGTATCCTCAATAAAAACCTCGTCGCTTTCATCGAAGAAAGCATTGGGTAGGTTGAAAGTTTCCTGTAAAGTTTCTCTGGATGGAGTTATAATAGCCGAAACATATTCTTTTTTGTCGCCGATAAGAAAGACACTCTCAATTTTTTGGCTTTTGAGATAGGTGTTTTCTACCGGAGTAGGATAAATGTTTTTTCCATAAGCATTCACCAGCATATTTTTAATACGATCTGTAATTTGCAGATTCCCTCTGAAAAACCTACCTACATCTCCCGTATGAAACCATCCTTCAGCATCTATTACCAGAGCTGTTTCTTCGGGTTTGTTCCAATAGCCTTTCATTACGCAGTGTCCTCTTACACAAATTTCTCCCTCTTCAGAGGTAAAATCTGGATTAAACGATCGGTAAGTTTGTATAGTAATAAATTCTTTGGTTTCTACATCTTGAATGCCTACTTCAATTCCCGGAATAATTCTGCCTACAGTACCATAAACCTGTCTGTTGTATTCTGTAACCGACATTACAGGAGATGTTTCTGTTAAGCCAAAGCCTTCCAGTATTTTAATACCCAGGTTTCCAAAAAACTCCCCAACATTGCGTGGTAATGCAGCTCCTCCAGATATCATGAATTTTAATCTTCCTCCGGTCTTTTCTATAATTTTAGAAAACACCAGCTTTTTGGCAATAGCATATTGTAGAGATAACTTTATACCTGGTGTTTTACCAGCTTCATTAACTTCCCGGTATTTTTGTCCAATATCCAGTGCCCAAAGAAATATTTTAGCTTTGGTGCCACCTGCAGATGTTCCGCTTTTAATAGCCTTATCGTGGATTTTTTCCAGTAACCTGGGAACACAGGAAATAACCATGGGTTTTACTTCTTCCATGTTTTTAGCCAATAACTCTAAGCTTTGGGCAAAAGCTATCTGACAGCCCATAGCGCAGCATACATGATAGGTTGCTGTGCGTTCAAAAACATGCGATAGGGGAAGAAAGGAAAGGAATACATCTTCCGGAACAATAACAGGAATCTGGTTAAGGCATTCGCGTACATTTTCTACAAAATTATAATGCGTAAGCATGGCGCCTTTTGGAGTACCTGTAGTACCTGAAGTGTAAATCAAAGCCGATAAATCCGACGGCATTACATCATTCCTTTGTATTTCTATCTGTTTCTGGTATTTAGTAAGTTGTTGCGAACCTTTATCTAAAAGGGAATTGAGGCTTAAAATGCCCGCATTTAGTGATGTATTCTCTGTGATTTTTCCGTAATCTTCAAAGGTTACTACAATCCTGATCAGGTTAGCGCAGTTATTGGCAATTTTAATAACCTTTTTTAATAAGAAAGGGCTGCCTACCAACAACATTTTTATTCCAGAATCTTTTAAAATGTATTCTATTTCTGTTTCTGAAAGTGTAGGGTAAACAGAGGTGTTTACAGCGCCTATTTGTTGTGCTCCCTGATCAAAAAAGACATATTCAGGAGAGTTTTCGAGAAGGAATCCAATTCTGTCGCCTTTAGTAATACCATTATCCAGAAAGTAAGAAGATACTTTGTCTGCATTATCCAGCGTTGTTCTGAAAGATATTTCTTCCCATTCATCTTTAACCTTTCTCTTTAAAAAAGTTCTATCCGGTTGATGAATGTTTTTTACCACATTTCTTAACAACAGGGGGACAGTAAGGTTTTCTATATCTCGTATTGGGTTCATATTTCTTATTGAATAGAAAACAATATTAGTTTATTTACCCTAATAATGCAAAAAGGACATCTTCTTAAATAGAAGATGTCCTTTTTTATGTAGAGAAATCGTTTTTTAGAAAGCGAAACCTACAGAGAATGATAATACTCTGTTATTTTTTTTGATTGATCCGTCTCCAGGCTTTAAATTAGATAAACCTAATCCGTAACCTGCACCAATATTAAAGCCAGATGCAAATTGGTAACCCACTAATCCATTAAGACCTACATCAGTACCTTTAATAGAATCGGTGTTTTTATTTCCTATATTAGTGTCAGACTTATCTCCATTGATTTTATCTTTTCCTGAAACATTAAATCCAACATAAGGGCCAGCACCAATAAAAACTTTGCCAGGACCAGCAGGAAAGTAACCGACGATGTTAAGCGGGATGTCTATAGACATTACATCGTGAGTTATATCATTACCAAGAATTGTAACTTTCCCTCCTTTACCTTGTAATGAAATACCTGGTTGGAAAGAAACAGCTGTAGAGAAAGGAATATCCGCATATCCTGTCAAGTGATAGCTGGTTATAGTTTTTGTAGAAGAACCAGAGTCTTCATATCTGTATTTTGGTAAATTAATCCCTGCTTTTAAACCAAACGAAGTTTTACCAGTTTGTGCGTATGCAGCAGCCCCCATAATAAATGCAGCTGCTACTAAAAATAGTTTTTTCATAACCGATTGTTTCTAGTTTTAAATGTTATTGCTTCTGCAATATTCAATCCACAGACCAAAAAATAAATTATACTTAAAACTATTCTATTGTTTTGATAATGAGTCTATTCTTGGTTGGGGTGTGTTATGCAATACAGAACCTTATGTGTAGCTTTTATTATACAATTGGAAGAAAAATATGCTTATAAATCTACACTTTTGAAAGTATCTCCTTGTCTGATATCTCCTGTTTGGTAACCCTTTTTAAACCATTTTACCCTTTGTGCAGATGTTCCGTGGGTAAACGCATCGGGTACCACATAGCCTTGTGCCTCTTTTTGGAGTCTGTCATCGCCAATAGCATTTGCAGCATTTAAAGCCTCTTCTATATCACCTTCATCTAATAACATATTCTTTTCCTGAAAATGAGCCCATACCCCCGCATAAAAATCAGCCTGTAATTCCAACTTTACAGACAGTCTGTTATATTCAGCTTCGCTCATACGGCCCCGGGCTTGCTGAAGGATTTGGTTGGTTCCCAGTAAATTTTGGACGTGATGCCCCACCTCATGAGCTATAACATAAGCCATAGCAAAATCTCCCGAAGCTTTAAACCTGCTTTTTAGTTCATCATAAAAAGAGAGGTCTATGTATATTTTACTGTCTCCGGGGCAATAAAAAGGTCCCACAGCAGCGCTTGCCGATCCGCAGGCAGAATTAACACTACCTTCAAATGTTACCAGGGTAGGTTCTGCATATCGCTTCCCGTTTTCGCTGAATATTTTAGTCCAGACATCTTCTGTATCTGCCTGTACCACTCTTGTAAAAGCTTCGGCTTTACTCTGAGAGGCATTTTCAGTAGAGGTTTGTTCGCTGGTTATATTTTGTTGTTGTATAACATTTAACAACTGTCCGGGGTCTTGTCCAAATAATAAACCTAATATTACAATAACAATAGTTCCTATACCGCCAATAGCGATACCTTTTCCCCGGCCTCTTCTTTCGAAATTGTCACTTTGTCTGCGTCCTTCCCATTTCATAATTTTCAGGATTTTTATCTTATTAAGCGTAATTTTATAAATAATGTTTTAAATCTATTTATTTTAATTGTATGCAGGAAGAGAGATGTCTGAATTTAGGAACTGATTTAGATAACAAAGAAGATAAAGTATCGACGCTATATATTTTTCTGAATAAAAACCTGAAGCAGTTGCACGAATTGCTATTTACCTATCATTATGCTAAAAGGGAAAGTGTAGCAGATCTGGTTATCGTAAAAGAAAGTATTACGTTTGATACTTATAACAGGGGGACTTTTGTAATCAGATACACCATTGGTTTATCTAATGCATGTGCTGATTTACATTATGAGTCTACAGATAAAATGAAAATTTCATTCGCCATAGAAGATCAGGATTTAAGGATAAAGGGCGAGTATTGGCCAGACGAAGAGCCTCATGAGATTTAAGGATTATCTATTAGCCCGATAAAAACAAGCCGTTTTACACAGCTTAATTGTTCAAAAAACGAATAAACCCCATCTGGGGAGTTAAGAGATGCATTCTAACCCTTGGACAGAAACTTCAAAGTTCTATCCGTTAAAAACATCCAGCTCTGAAGGTATATTATTCAGAGCCGATGTTAATTAAGCTTTACCAATTAACGGATCGGTAATACTTTCCTTTCCGTTTTCTACCCGTCCGGCTAAACGCTGTTTATAAGCAGAGTTTTTAGATGCCGAAACTTCCAAATCGTACCAGCCCTGGGTTTTAGATAAATCTATAATGACTACTTTATTGCTATTTGCCATAACCAGCGTGTCTATAGGTTTTAGTGTGTTGTACGAAATATCTTTGATAGATATATTAACATCTGTTTTTCCCTTATTAGACAGGGTTATTATGGCCTTATCACTTGCTTTTTTTGTTAGTTTATTGATTTCCGGTTGTATAGAAACGGAGAGAATTGGATCATGTTCGTTTCCTTTAAATTCGCGGAAAAAGCCATTAGGGCCATGTAAACGAAGGTGGTACTCTTTATTTTCAAAAGCTGCTAAAGGAAAGTTATAAGAGATAATATCCCCGGCTTTTACAGCAAAAGACCAGTTTTTATACGGGGCATTTTGTCCAGCTTCATCTTTAAATACCGAAGGAGCATAAACCGTAAAGGGCGCACCTGCAGATTTTTCTCCAAATACATCTTTAGCGGCAGAAAAAGATATCCCAAAAGTATCTTTAGCAGCATTTAAACTTGCCGGTGCATCTAACTGATACGGAATAGCACATGATTTTCTATTCCCTTTTTCCTGCACATGGGTAAAACCAGATAAAGCTTTCCCTTTTTTTACATTATTAATGTCTATATCCGTTAATTTAATAAAGTCTTTAGGTTCATTTTTAAACTGAGCGCTGTAGATAGATTCTACAAACTGATTTCTGTTTAAAAAAGGAAGCGTTTTATCTTTAGGATCAAAAGGACTGAATACCGAAGTTAAATCACCACAAATAGTTCTTCTCCATTCGCTTATGTTTTCTAAACGGATGTTTTTCTTGTATTTTCTGTTTACAAATTGTTCTAAAAACTGTAGGGTAGAAGTATGGTCAAAAACCTCTGAACAAACCTTTCCACCTCGGCTCCATGGCGAGGCAATATACATAGGCACTCTAAACCCAAGTCCAATAGGAGCCTCTCGGGCTTCTTTTTTGGGCACCCCCTGTGCAAGCTCATTTTCTAAACGAACATGTTCTACCTCGCTGTCTATACCCGCAGAAAGTTTTCCTGTTTCCGGTTTGTTGTTATCAGGGATAGAGAATGGAGGGATATGATCGTAATAACCATCGTTTTCATCATAAGTAACAATAAATATGGTTTTTTTCCATACTTCCGGGTTTTGGGTCAATATATCCAGCACCTCAGAAACATACCATGCACCATACCATGGAGCACTGGGGTGATCCGAAAAGTTTTTGGGTCCCGCTAGCCAGGATACGGTAGGTAGTTTACCCGCTTTAACGTCTTTTCTGAATTGGTAAAAAAGATCACCCTTAGGAATAACCATCTCTCTTTTCTCGTTTCCGTCTTTATAAGTATGTTTTTCAAGAGCTCTGTGGTTAGGGTCGCTATCATTAATAATAAAAGCCCTTTTATAAAGTTCTTTACTTCTGGCATCCAGTTTTTCCCAGTTTTCACGGTTCCATACTTCTAATTGTGCTTTTGCATTTTCTAACGCTTTTTGTTTGTTTTTAATGGCTGCCTGTATTTTGTAGGCATCCTCTTGGTTTTTGGGAGTTCTATTTTCAAGAGCCTCAATTTCTTTGGGGAGTTTATCTATCTGCTTTTCATAACTTCTGATATTTCCTTCTCTGAATTTAACCTTATAAGCTTCAAAATGTTCGAGATTGTTACAGCCAAAATTAGCAAACCACGATCTTTCATCGCCCACATAATCTCCGCCACAACTTAAGTCGCTTTGGTAAAAGCCCCAGTTTATACCATTATCCTGAAGTAATTCAGGAAAAGTCTTCCACCTTTGTTTGGCATAGCCAAAATCAGTATTTCTTATATTAGCCTTTAAACGGCCTTTTTCTGTATTGGTTATTTTTCCAGACCAAAAGAAAGAACGGTTAGGAGTAGTGCTGGTCATGGCCGAACAAAAATTTTGATCGCAAACCGTAAAAGCATCCGCCATAGCATAATGGAAAGGAAGGTCTTCTCTGGTAAAATAGCCCAACGTTAATGGCATTTCACGGTAATTTTTATTGCCCGGTCGTTTAGCTATTAGCCATTTATCGTATTTTCCGCCATTATATGCATCAACCTGGCTTTGTCTGGAGTGGGGTAAAGAACCCATCCAGGTTATTTTACTGTCTTTAATATTTAGTCTGAAAGGGGCATAAGTGTGGCCCAAAGCATTAGTTTGGTACCAAACAGGCTTACCGTCCGGCAGGTTAACAGCTCGTGGGTCGTTAAAACCCCTAACCCCTGATAATGTTCCAAGGCAATGGTCAAAAGACCTGTTTTCCTGCATCAGGATTACAATATGCTCTGCATCTAAAAAAGTACTGCCCGGTTCCGGATCTATAGCCATAGCTTTCTGGATAGAAATAGGCAGTACAGACGCCATTCCTGCGGCTCCTGATAATAATATTGATTTTCTTAAAAATTCTCTTCTATTGTCCATGGTTTAAGTTGGAGATTTGGAAAGTGAATTTAAGAATATTCAAGTGAAATTTAAATGAATAATGTGTTATTTTTTGTTTTGTATGGTTTCGGGTATCTTTCGACTGCTTTCTTGTTTAGTGTTTAATATTACTGTATAGCTATGCAGAAGCTGTTTTTGTGGATTTTAGAAAATAAAAACAAACTCTTGAGTTAACTAATAAGTAGAGATGCTTTGGATGAAGATCAGTTTTAATACTAAGTTTTTTAAGTATTTGAAACAAAACATATAAAAGGAGCTTTGTGGTGGTAAGGTTAACACTATTGTTTTAGGAAAGTTAGCATTGTGTGCAAGATTTCCTGCCATAAGCTTGGTCTTAATGTGCGGCTCCACATCAGTATATTGGCCATAATAGGTAATAACTCCGTCTTTTCTCATAATATAATCCTTTTAGTTTTTATGAAGATAAGGTGGTTATGCAGCGCTTTGCAAAATATAGGGAGCAGGATTATGCCAGATTAAGCTAATTTATCCTTCGGTGTGCTTCCGTTGCCTAAAATGATCCAAACTGTTCTTTATTAGTCCTTTTTATGCTGATTTATCTTTTGGTTTTATGAAATGTGAGTTTGGGTTAAGCTTAGGGTTAGCAACTCTGGGTTGTAAGGGAACAATTTCTGGTTGTTTAGCTACATTTTAGAGTTGAAGGGTTTGGTTTTGATAGTGGATAGGTTATGGTTTATAGAGGGATGGATGTATATCTTTTGGGTTTTATTACAAGTTAGGTTGATTAAATGCTTTGGCATTTGCGCACATACCTTTCCGGCTCTCATAGGCGAGCCCTAGTAACTTTATTCATAGTTTTTATTTGTTTTTTAAAAGGCTTTCATGAATGCTTCGCATGTTTCCGCAAAAGTTACCAAAACTCTCGGCTACGCCCTTTGCTATTAAAGTTTATGTTATAGGTTTGCCTGTAATTGCCGCAAAGGCCAGGGCCGAATTTAAGGTAAACGGTTGTTTTTGCTTTGGCTTGATATGGTGTATAGAGCAAGACCATGGTTTGCAATAACGCAAGACACTCCATTGCTAAGTATGCCCTTTGGCCTCCTAAAATTAGCGTTAAGAAAACCTGCGAAGTAAGCGTTAAAAACAAAATGTTGTTTGAGCGTAGCGAGTTCATTTTGTTTTTAACGCAGCTTGGTTTTTAACTCATTTTGGGTAGCCTTGAATTATTCATTAGTTATTATTGTTTTTTGGTATTCATGAACTCGTAAGCTCGTTTTTTGGTACTTTTTGTATCAAGACAAAATGCCTTAGCATTCTTGAGAGCCTTAAACAAACAATAAACAATATTCGAAAAAAGAACTAGGCCAGCCGCCGGCTATGAGGCGGAAGATATATGAGTATCTAAACATAACTCAAGCTATTAAGAAAATAACCTTGTATCTGCCAATCAAAATTAATTACTTGTAATACTATAAATAATACACAACAAGCCCAGCATCATCTTTAAGAATAGATACTAAGCTTGTTGCTCTAAATAAAATTAATACACATAAAGACCAACTTAATGCTCATGCTCTCCGGTATCAGACATTTTAGCGTTGATAAAAAATGCGCCATTAACGACTACTTGAGTACCCTTTTCAATTTCTTTTACCGGAGTAACAGCTGTATAACCAAGTTCAGAAACACCTTTTGCTACTTCTATTTTTTCGAAGGCCGTTTCTTTTGCATCGTTATGCTTGTCTTTATCTTCGGTGACAATAAAAATGTAGTTTTTACCATCAGCCTCAACAATAGCTCCATTTTTGACGGCTTTTGTAGGGGCATTGTTCAGGTCTATTAAAGCTGTAACGTTCATACCGTCTATTAACCCGTTTTTTTCTCCAATCACATCACAATGTATAGGAATGGTTTTGCTCTCGTTTTCAAAAGCTGAGCTGATACTGAATATTTTTGCCTGATAACTAACCGATGGATTATTGGTAAGTGTAAAGTTTACAGTTTGTCCGATTTTTAAGAATGGAAGATCTTTTTCGTAAACATTAACATCCAGATGGATACCAGAATTGTTAACCACTTCTGCAACCGGAGAAGATACATCTACATAACTTCCTATTTTAGCATAGATATTACTAACAGACCCGTCAATAGGACTTAAAATAGAGATATTGCGTCTAACATTTGTATTATCTATTCTGTCTGGGTTAATACCCATGAGTTGAATTTGCTGATATAATGATGCTTTCCTGATTTTTAAGTTCTTAAGCTCAGTATCTGCATTTTGAAGATTTTTTAATGCCCCTACGTTTCCATCATTCAAATCTTTTTGTCTTTGCTGTTCCAGTTCTGCAAAATTAATTTTGCTGAGAATGGTAAGGTATTCTTCCTGAATCTGTATGATATTGGGATGTGATATAGTGGCAATTACCTGACCTTTTCTAACCTTAGACCCAACTTCAATATTTAGGGTTTGGATAACCCCACCATACATAGAAGTAATGTTAGCTTTGTTATTGTTGGGTACTTTTAGTTTTCCATTAATCTTGATGGTTGCTGTAAGGTTTTTGTCCTCTATTTCTCCAAAGGCAATCTGTATAGATTTCATTTGATCGGGTGTTAAAGACGTTTTATTGCTGTTCTCTTCTTCATGCTCGTGGTTGTCCTGCTCTTTATTTTCTGTAGACGAGCTGTTGCTTTTACAACTGTAAAAAACAGAAAGAGAGCAAAAAAGTCCCAGTAATAAAAGGGCTTTTAGAGTATATGGGCTTTGATTATTTTTCATCTGCTTAATATTTATTGCTGTTATCTTTATTTTTATCCAGATTTACTGATTGATTAAATAATTGATATCAATAACCGATTGATTGATTTGTTCTATAGATTTCAGGTACTCCAGTTCTACATCCGTAGCCGTTTGCAGGGCATACAAGTATTCTACATAAGTAATTTCGCCTGTTCGGTACCCTAATTGAGCTGCATTAATAATCTGTTTAGCGTTTGGAAGTGCCTGCTTTACAAAGTACTTATAACGTTGGTTGAAAAAGTTGTACTGCTCAATCTCGTTCTGTAATCTGGATTTTAAATTCAGTTTTTCATTTTCCGCTTTAACCTCCAAAGCCTGTTTTTGCAGATCAAGAGATTTAATCCTTCCTTTATTTGCATGGAGGGTTAACGGTATGCTTATTCCAAAATTAATATAGCTAAACCGCTTATCAGATCCATAAAACTGTTCCTGATTATTTACGGTATAAGTACCAATTATAGATTGGTTATTATAACCAAAATTAAGATCGGGGAGCGTTTGAGCCCTTTCCAGTTTCTTGTTTTTATCCGCTGTTTCAGCATTTTGGTAAATGCTTTGGATAAAAGGATGCTTTTCTATAGAGCTGCTGTCTATAGCTTGTGTTAATTGTAAAGGGCTAAAATCAGTTGAACTAATAACCTTTATATCTTGCTGAGTATTTAAAACAGCTTTTAGTGATTGATAAGCATTTTTTAATAAAGTTTTATTCTGCAGGTAAAGCAGGTTTATTTCACCCTGTTTAGTTTGGGCAGTATTAATTTCTAACAAACTGCTTTCGCCACTCTTGTGTCTTATACCAGCCGCTTTTACAAAAGAAAGGTAAAGACTATCCAGGTGCTTAAGTTTCCGGTCGTTTTCTTCCAGATATTGGATCTGGTAAAAATATCCCCGTACATAACTCTTTACCTCATTTAAACTAATAGCTTGTTGTAAAACACTTTCTTTGACTTGCGAACCTACTACCTTTTTACGCGCTCCAAAAACACTGGGAAAAGGAATGTTCTGGTTAATTTGGAAAAGATTATCTTTCTCCAGACTCCCTATATTACCATATTGGCCGTTAAGTTCTGTTTTGGGAAGCTCAAACGCAGTAGAGCGAAGACTTTCTGCCGCTTTGGTTTCCAGATATTTAGATTTAAGCTCAGGATTGTTGTTAATAGCCATAGCTATCGCTGTTTCTATAGTAATAGAGGTTGCTTGTGTTTCCTGAGCTTTTATAGTAGAGAAAGAACCTAAGCCTAATAGAGCCAATATCAGCGTAAGGGTTTTTGGTTTTGTTTTCCATTTAGAATTGAACATAATATACAGTAAGGGCAGTACAAATAAGGTGAGCAGGGTAGCGGTAATTAGTCCACCAATAACTACGGTGGCTAAAGGACGTTGAACCTCTGCTCCGGCGCTGGTACTGATAGCCATAGGTAAAAAACCTAAACTGGCCACTGTAGCGGTCATTAATACCGGGCGCATTCTGATTTTAGTGCCTTCTATAACCCGTTTAATGATATCAGAATATCCTTCTTTCTCTAATTGGTTAAATGTGCCAATAAGTACAATCCCATTTAACACGGCCACACCAAACAAGGCAATAAAGCCAATACCAGCAGATATGCTAAAGGGCATTCCGCGTACAAGAAGTGCAAACACCCCACCAATGGCACTCATAGGAATAGCAGTAAATATTAAGCCCGCTTGTTTAAATGAATGAAAGGTGAAATAAAGCAGCATAAATATTAATAATAGAGAAACAGGAACGGCAATTAATAATCGCTGAGATGCTTTTTGCAGATTCTCAAACATGCCTCCGAATGTGTAGTAATAGCCAACAGGTAACTGTATCTGCTGATCTATCTTTTGCTGTATTTCTTTTACCACACTGGCAACATCTCTGCTATCAAGATTAAAACCAATTACTATTCTTCTTTTGCCATCTTCCCGGCTTATCTGGGCAGGCCCCAGTTTATAAGTTACGTTTGCAATTTGAGATAAAGGTACCTGATCTCCGCCCGGCAGCGGTATCCATAAATTGGAAACATCATCTATAGAAGATCTGTAGCTGCTATCTAATCTTACCACCAGATCAAAACGTCTTTCGTTTTCAAATACCATTCCACTTGTTTTACCGGCAAAAGCAGTACTAACAATATCATTAACCTCTTTTACATTTAAGCCGTAATTGGCAATTCTTGCCCGGTCGTATTCTACATTAATTTGCGGAAGTCCGGAAGTCCGTTCAACCATAGGAGCAGAGGTTCCTTTTACTCCCTGCACAACAGTAGCCACTTTATTGGCATAGGTAAGGAGAGAGTCCAGGTCTTCACCAAAAATTTTAACAGCAACATCCTGTCTTATTCCAGTCATTAACTCGTTAAAACGCATTTGGATAGGCTGGTTATCTTCAAAGAAAACTCCAGGTATTACAGATAGCTTTTCCATAATTTCTGAAGACAGCTGTTTATATGTTTTTTTAGTTTTCCATTCGCTCTGCGGTTTTAGTATAATCATCAGGTCCGTTGCTTCTGGCGGCATGGGGTCTGTAGGAACTTCTGCAGAACCTGTTTTTCCAACAACCATTTTAACTTCATCAAATTCTTTGATAATTCGGGATGCCTGCATAGAAGTTTCCAGACTTTGACTTAAGGATGTACCCTGAGGTAATATACAGTGGAATGCATAATCGCCTTCTTCCAGATTAGGGATAAATTCTCCACCCATTTTAGAAAACAACAGCAGCGAAAACAAGAACAATCCGACTGCAGCACTTACCAGCAGATATTTAAACCGAATAGCCTTTTCTAATAAAGGAGTGTATATTTTTTGAAGATAAGCTATCATCCGGTCAGAAAAAGATTGCTTATTATTCTTGGTTTTAGGAAGAAATAAAGCACACATCATGGGGATGTAGGTTAACGAAAGGATAAGTGCACCTAAAATGGCAAAACCTACGGTAATGGCCATAGGAGAGAACATCTTTCCTTCAATTCCAACCAGCGTAAGAATAGGGATATACACAATTAAGATAATGATTTCTCCGAATGCCGCACTGGTTCTTATTTTGGAAGCAGAGACAAAAACTTCCTCATCCATTTCCTGTTGACTTAGTTTATGGATAGACTTTCTGAGCCCCAGATGGTGTAGCGTGGCTTCAACAATAATGACGGCCCCATCTACAATGAGCCCGAAATCTATGGCTCCTAAACTCATTAAGTTAGCACTGATGCCGAAAACATTCATCATTCCCAGTGCAAACAGTAACGATAAGGGGATTGCTGATGCCACAATTAAACCTGCCCGTAAATTTCCAAGGAATATGACCAGAACAAAAATAACAATCAATGCACCTTCTATCAGGTTCTTCTCTACGGTTTTCATTGCCCGTCCCACCAAATCCGTACGGTCAAGATATGGCTCTATTAAAATGTCATAAGGTAAAGATTTTTGTATGGTAGGTATTTTTTCTTTTACCCTTTTTACAACTTCATTGCTGTTTTCCCCTTTTAGCATCATTACCACACCTCCAACAGCATCAACTTCGCCATTATAAGTCATGGCGCCATATCTTACGGCACTTCCAAATTTTACCGAGGCTACATCTTTTATGTAAGTAGGAATGCCGTTAGCATTGCTTTTGATTACAATATTTCTGACATCGTCCAAAGAAGTTACTAAACCAACACCTCTGATAAAATAAGCATTAGGTTTTTTGTCTATATAGGCACCACCGGTATTTTGGTTGTTATTTTCTAAAGCCGTAAAAATATCAGGAATACTAATACTCATGGCTTTTAAGCGGTCAGGATTTACCGATACTTCGTATTGTTTAAGTAAGCCTCCAAAGCTATTGATTTCTGCTATGCCCGGCGTTCCGCGTAGCTGTCTGGCAACAATCCAATCCTGCATGGTTCTTAGTTCCATAGCAGAATACTTGCTCTCCGAACCTTTTTTTGGATGCAGGATATATTGGTATACCTCGCCCAGTCCTGTACTTACAGGTGCTAATACAGGTTTCCCAATTCCGACCGGAATTTCGTCATTTACATCTTGTAACCTTTCGTTGATCAGTTGCCGGGCAAAATAAATGTCAACCTTCTCTTCAAACACAGCAGTAATTACAGATAATCCAAATCTGGATATACTTCTGGTTTCCTCCAACCCCGGCAAATTGGCAATACTCTGTTCTATAGGAAATGTTACCAGTTGTTCAACCTCTTGTCCGGCAAGGGTAGGACAAGCAGTAATAATCTGAACCTGATTGTTGGTAATATCCGGTACGGCATCTATAGGAAGTTTAGTAGCGCTCCAGATACCCCAGAGGATTAAGACAAAAGTCATAATCCCAATAAATATTTTGTTCTTAATACTAAACTTAATAATGTGATCTAGCATCTTTATTAATCTTAATTGAATAAATGATTTCGAGATAAATCACACCATGCTTGCCCAACCATATAAAAGAGACCTAAATACCTCTTAATAGGTTAACATCTGTGGGGATTTATCAAAATAGGATAAAGGAATAAACGGATAAGAATATCCTATCCTTTAAATAAAGATTATGCGTTTATCTTGGGCGGTTGCCAGATTTTGCAAGAATAGTTAGAATGAAATTTGGAGTCAAAAGCGAAAACCTGTTTCAGTTCGGTAGGGTATAGGGGTGTTTCTTCAAGGATGTTAATTCTTGTAGGTACACTTACAACACTATGGCAACAGCTACATACACATATAGGACCACAAAGATCTACAGGTTTACTTTCATTAGGATTGTGGGTTGTCATTTCAACAACAGCATCACATTGCCCGCCCGTTTGATTGTCTTCACAAGGTAAAGCAGTCAACAGAGACATATACATGATAAATAATAGTTGAAATATTCTCACTTTACAAAAATATCATATTCATCATAAAAACAAAGTTGTTGGAGTTAAAAAAAATAAATGTTGTGATTTTGTTACTGAATAGATATTTGAAAATACAACTATTATAAACTCTGTTTCTATGCTAATGAAGACACTTTTAAGTCTGTTTTTTTGTTAACTAAAACAAAATCTAAAGGAATTTAACCATAATCTAAAGTCACTAAAAGTATCTCTTTTTACTTTCGCTAAAATAATAACAAATAAAAGTGAGAGAAATATATTCTGTAGGAATTGATGTTGGAGGATCGTCTTTGAAGTGCGGTTTGGTGAATGAAAAAGGAACAATAGTTTATTCATTCGTAATGCCGTTATCAGAGGTCTATTCTGCAGATGAGGTTATAGCCTTAATCAATGCGGCTATAAGAAAATGTGTGAGCCATACCACGGAAAGAGTGTTAGGGGTAGGTTTAGGCTTTCCGGGAATTGTTTTTGATGATTTTGTAATTGGTGGAGCAGATAATTTGCCGGAGTTTAAAAATATTCCCATTGGAAAAATAATTACAGAGTCTACCGGATTACCCGTTGTGGTAGATAATGATGCTAATATGATGGCTTGGGGCGAGAAAAGTTTTGGAGCAGGACGTCATGTATCTGATGCTGTTTTTTTAACGGTAGGTACCGGTATTGGCGGTGGGCTTATTATCAGGAACGAGCTGTACGGTGGTTATAAAAATCATGGTACAGAAATAGGACACATGATACTGCAATTGAATGGTAATAGCTGTTCTTGTGGTGCTAAAGGTTGTTTTGAGGCCTATGCTTCTGTTTCTGCATTAATTAGAGATTATAAAGAATTAACCGGAAAAAGCGCTAACGGAAAACACATTGTAGAAGCTTATCATAAAAATGAAAGCGAAGCTGTAGAGGTATTGCATAAACATTTTGATTATATGGCTGCGGGTATAACCGGACTGGTTAATTTGTTTAGCCCGCAAAAGGTCATTGTTGGCGGAGGAATTTCCGAATCAGGAGAGTTTTATATCAGAGAAATAAGAAACCGTGTAGCAAGTATGGCTATGCCGGATACTATTAAGAATACGCAGATTTTACGCGCCGAACTGGGAAATAATGCTGGTTTATTAGGATGTGCAGCTAACGTATTCTCTAATTTTAAATATTAACCTTTATAAACGAAAATATGCAAAGAAGTAAGTTTTTAGTATTCATTATCTTAATAATTTGGTTCGTAATATCATTCGTAACCAATATTATAGGGCCATTAATGCCTATTATTATAGAAACTTATCAGTTAAGTTTAACCATGGCAGCCTTTTTACCTTTCTCTTTCTTTCTGGCCTATGGTATAACCTCTATTCCAGCAGGTATGCTGATAGAAAAGATGGGAGAAAAGAAAGCTATGCTTATAGCTTTTATGCTTAATTTTTTGGGATCTATGGCATTGGCGGCAAATCCAACCTATATAACAGCCTTATTTTCTTTATTTACCATAGGAATTGGGATGGCTATGCTACAGGTTATTATTAATCCATTAATGCGTACCGTTGGAGGCGAAGAACATTACGCCTTTTACTCAGTATTGGCTCAGTTGGTATTTGGTTTAGGCTCTTTTGTGAGCCCATTCGTATTTACCTATATGACCTCTGCAGAATTTACCGGAAATACCAACGGAGGTATTGTGCAATTCCTCAATTCATTGGTAAACAATAATATGCAGTGGACCATTTTATATTGGTTGTTTGGTATTATTTTCATATCCATATTTATACTTATTTCCTCTTTAAGTATCCCCAAAGTAGAATATAATGAAGACGAAAAGGCAGGGACAGCAGATGTATATCTGGGTTTACTGAAGAATAAAAGCGTTATTTTGTTTTTTGTAGGGATTATAGCCTATGTAGGAACAGAGCAATCTCTAGCAAACTGGATGTCCGAGTTTTTAAAACAGTACCATCAGGTAGACCCGGTTACACAGGGGGCGCAAGCAGTTGCCTGGTTTTGGGGTTTAATGTCTGTGGGGTGTTTGTTAGGTTTAGCACTTTTAAAAGTTATAGATTCTAAACTGGTTTTAAAAGGAGCAGCCCTCATTACTTTTATAGCCCTCACATTAGCCTTATTTGGTTCGGCAGAAGTATCTTTTTATGCTTTTATGGGGTCAGGGTTTACTATTTCTGTAATGTTCTCCATTATATTCTCGTTGGCACTTAATTCAATAAGCAGTCACCACGGTTCATTTTCAGGTATTTTATGTACCGGTATTTTCGGTGGAGCCTTAGTGCCATTGGTTGTAGGTTCATTGGGAGATATATTAGGTTTAAGGTATGCCATGATGTTTTTATACATCACCATTGGCTATATATTGTTTCTGGCATTTTATGCTAAACCATTAATAAATAATAAAACCATCTCTATAAAAGAATTATTCGCTGGTAAAAAATAGCAAGCGAAACCCGTTGACAATAGACAGCATGCGCCAAACAAAAAACACACACACCTAAGGTGCATGTTGTCTGTCATTAACTCTACATTATACTCAAAAAACAGCTCACTGAGTTGCGTTTTTTTTTAAGAATAAGTTGTTTTAAATAAATCTCAGTATTTCAGATAGCTTAAACCAACAAGACTAACCTCTGTAATACACCATAACTTAACTACTCGTACAAAAAGAGTTTTTAATAATTATATTAATTTATTGATACATTTGCTTGCCGATAAATAGTATTGTCAATAAATTAAGTATGACTAAGAAAATTGTTCGTATAAAGGATATTGCCTCAAAATCTGGAGTTTCTACAGGCACTGTTGACAGGGTTTTACACAATAGGGGCAGAGTATCTGAAGAGGCTAAAAAGAAAGTTTTAGAAGTAATAGAAGAATTAGGATACGAACCTAATCTATTAGCAAGAGCCTTAGGGAATAATAAACTTTTTTCTATCGCAGCATTAATTCCTGATTATCATGTAGACTCTTATTGGAAAGCCCCGTCAGACGGAATACTTTATGCAGAGAAAGAGTTACGAGGTTATGGTATTACGGTAGAGCAGTTTCTTTTTGATCCTTATGATGTAGATTCATTTGAAAAAAAAGCAAAAGCCATACAGAAAGCAAATTTTGACGGCGTATTATTATCGCCAATATTTTATAAAGAGGTTTTACCCTTTTTAGAAAACCTACAGCAAAACAAAATACCTTTTATATTTTTTAATACCCAGATAGCTGATTTTGGACCTTTAAGTTATATTGGACAAGACTCTCACCAGAGCGGACTGGTTGCAGCCAGGTTAATTCATAACAGTATTTCCAAAGGAACCGTAGTTATAGCGCATATTGATGAAACGATAAGTAATGCAGCACATCTTAATGAAAAAGAAAAGGGATTCAGATCTTATTTCCAGCATAAAAAAACAAATATAAAGTTAATAAGTGCCGAGTTAAATAGGGCTGTTGAAAGCGGTTTTTTTGAGCAATTGGACAGTCTGTTTGCCAATCATAAAGAAATTACTGCCTTTTATGTAACCACATCAAAAGCTTACCATATAGCCAAGTATTTAGAATTACGTAATATACAGGGAGTTAAAATAGTAGGATACGATCTTTTGACCCAAAATATAGGATACCTGAATGCCGATAAAATCAGCTATCTCATCAATCAGAACCCGTACGGACAAGGTTATTTTGCAGTGTCTTACCTTACAGATTATTTGGTGTTTAAGAAAAAAGTGCCGGCAATTAAATACCTTCCTTTAGATATTGTTATCAAAGAAAACTGCGAATACTATTTAGAACAAAACCATTAAAATAGTTTAAAATCAGTAACTTGCTGTCTTAGATGTCATATTTAAAGGATATGGTAATATTACAGCCTTTTGAAAGAAAAGATTTTGACAGATTAATTGACTGGGTGAACAGTGAAAAGGATTTGGTGCAGTTTGCAGGTAAACTGTTTGAATATCCTTTAACAGTTGCACAGTTAGAGCGTTATGTTGGCGATAGAAATCGTTTTGCATTTAAAGTGATTGCTCAGCAAAATAAAGAAGTTATTGGACATGCCGAGATTTATAGAGAAAGTGTGGAAGAAGCCAGACTTTGCCGGATATTGATTGGTAATCCGGCATATAGGGGAAAAGGGATTGGGAAAGCCATTGTTAAGGAATTACTAGACTTTGCTTTGAGTAATTTTAATGTAGAATATATAGACTTAAATGTCTACAATTGGAATACGTCTGCTATAAAATGTTACGAAAACATGGGTTTTAAGGTAAATCCACTAAAGACCTCAACAATTGTAGTAGGTGGTGAAGATTGGATAGCACTTAACATGATTTATAACCCTGAAACAACTCCTTAGTTAAAGTTATTAGAATAAACCATTACCGTTTCTTCTTCTCCTGTATGCTCATCCACTCGTTTTTCAATAACTTTAAATCCCTGTTTTTTATAGAAAATAATAGAATCGCTATTCTTGGAATATACCCCCAACTCTAAAATGGGATGTCGTTGTTTAGCAAAATCCATCAGCTGTTTACCTATTCCTTTACCTTGCCATTCTGGTGAAACAAAAAGTGCGGCAATATAGTTTTTTACCAGGGATATGAAACCAATGACACCTTTTTCCTGATCAAAAAACACAAAAGTATGACTGGACGGAAGGTAGATCTTTCGCATATCCTCAGACTTTTTTATCCAATAATTCTGTTCGACAAAATCGTGAGCCAGAATAGAAGCTTTTAACCAGATGCTTATAATGCAGTCCAGGTCTTTATTTTCAAACGATCGAATCATTTTTTGTTTAAAAACAATAACATAAATTACTAAACAAATGTTATTAAAAAAAGTAAGGTATGGAATTGATTTATTATTAGGAAAATGTAGATTTATATCAGGGAGTTGTTTAAACTTTTGGCTGTTAAAAAATGATTCCCAATAAATTTCCAGTTTTGTGTTGCTAAATCATAAAACGCGGAGTCAAGTTGGGAATCATCGATAAA